>NZ_JAUONW010000024.1:0-45359 GCF_030546345.1 Caloramator sp. CAR-1 | reverse complement strand
CTTTAACTACCTCAACAAGTTTTGTAAAATCCCATTCTTTTGACAGCATTTCTTCTACATTTTTTATTAATTTAGTAGTGAAATTTATTAAATGTTGTTGTATAATATCATGTTGTATAATATTATTCAAAAGAGACACCCCCTTATTGATTTGTGTTTTTTCCACTTTTTATTTTACCACAGGGGTTGTCTCTTTTAAATTTTTTGTCCTTTTTCGTCCTACAATAATTTTACACTATGATTTAAAAATTATTTTGTTGATATACATTTTTTAAAAATAGTTATAAAATATATGTGAGGTGATCAAAATGGTTGAGGCAATTTTGAAATTTTTTATGCATAATGGAAATATTTATGAAATAAATGATTTTGAAAAAATTTATCATGAATTAAATCCTGCAATTTATGAAGTCATAAGGCTTATTGATGGGAAACCCCTTTTTTTAGAGGAGCATTTTGAGAGATTGAAAAATTCAGCAAAACTTTTAAACAAAGAATTAAATATAAGCATGGAAACTTTAAGGCAGCAGATATTGAAGTTAGCTAATCTTAATCAAGTTAAAGATATAAATATAAAGATCGTTATTAACGAATTTGATAATCCTAATATTTATTTATATTTTATCAAATCCGAATACCCAAATATAGATATGTATAAAAATGGGGTAAAAACTATAATTTATAGAGCTGTTAGGGAAAATCCAAATGCAAAGGTGATATATAAAAATCTTAGGGAGGATATAAATAGAAAATTAAAGGAAACGGGATGTTATGAGGCCCTTTTAGTAAACGAAAAGGATGAGGTAACAGAAGGAAGCAGGTCAAATTTGTTTTTTATTAAGAAAAATAAGGTTTACACTGCCCCAGCAAAGGACGTTCTTTTAGGGATAACAAGGCAGAAAATAATTAAAATATGCAGATTAAATGATATTGAAATAATTGAAAAGCCGATTAAAATTGAAAACCTTCAAAACTTCGATGCAGCATTTATAACAGGAACTTCGCCCAAAGTTTTACCTATTTCAAAAATAGACGATATTATCTATGACGTTAATAATGTATTGATAAGAAAAATTATGGAACTTTATAATGAGGAGATAAAAAACTATTTAGGGACGGTTCATTAATTAATAAACCGTCCCTGAATATTTTTTGTCCCATAGTTTAAACTAAAAATGGAGGTGTTAAGATGATTTGTGCTGAAGTTACGATATATCCTTTAAAGCACAACAATCCAGAAAGCGTTATTAATAATTCAATTCGAGTTTTGCAAAACGAAAATGTTGATTACAAAGTTGGTTCTATCTCTACGCATCTTCATGGTCGTGAGGAAGATGTTTGGAGAAGTTTAAAGGAAATGTTTGACACTGCGCAGGAAGCTGGCGAAGTTAACATGGTTGTTACAATTTCAAATGCTGCGGATTAATTACATTAGCTTTCTTCTGCTAAGATAAGCTAGTATTAAATTCATAAGAGCTAGAACAGCATACAATATTCCAAGCTTTACATTCTTATTAGAAAAGGTGATAAATGCTGCAGCTATCCAGCATAAAGCTGCAAACAAATATAAAATTACATTTGCATTCTTTTTCATAAACCCACCCCTCAAAATTAGATAAAAATTCCAAGAATAATACTATTATATCAGGTTACAATATATAGTGTAAAGGGTGCGTAGCAGTTGAGCTAAGACCTATATATGATCCGAAAGGGTCGTATATGGGTCGACCAAAGGTTGCATGCAGGCCCTGGCAGGCTTCCATGCAGCCGGAGGGAAGATCCTGCATGGTGGGGAAAAGCTTTATTGCAGTCGAGCTTCATTTGATTGTAATAAGGTTCCAACCTATCATGCAGGGTCGAGCTAAGATCATCTAGGGTATTGTAAGCTTTTAAATTAGCTTAGGATCTAGCAAGCCACTAGTTCTAGTGCTTGCATGCAGCCGAGAGGTTGCATGCAGGTGCGTAGATATCCTAGATGGTCGAACGAACCATCAGTATAGGTGGTGAACTGCTCTATCATGGTCGGAAGATCATGGTTGGGTAATAAGCTACTTATATTGGTGCAAGGTAGATTGCTACGTGCCCTTTATATTTTTTTGGGGACGGTTCTTAATTATTTTATTTTTAGAAAAATTAACAACACCCTTTTTATAATTCACTTTCTTTAAAAATTACAATGTGTTTTATAAACAAAATATCGTGCATTCTTTTTTTAAAACATCGTTATCAATTATTTTTTAAATAATCCAGATTGTAGACAAACCCTCTTTGGTGTTCAGACTTTGCAAGAGCCCTGGAAGGATTAGAAAAGGCATTTCTCATAAGCTTTAGCTATTAGAATTGCTTAGCGAAATGAGCGAATACCATGGAAATCCTTCACAGGGCTTATCAAAAAACAACTTTTTCAACAGTCTGAATTATTTTTTAAATAATCATCCCAATTTTGTATTAGAACTTTTAATTTTGTCTTAAAAGTAAAAAAATTAAGAACCGTCCCTAGAGGAATATAAAATTTTTTGTAGAATATTTTATAATAGAGAAAAAATGGAGGTGGGGAAATGAAAAGAAAAAATTTATCTGTTTTATCATTTGTTTTAATATTTTTATTTACAAATTTAATTTTTTTATTCCCTTTTAAGCAAACGTTTGCTCAAACAAAAACCAAATTAATAATCCACTATGCTAAGGATCCTAATACCGATAAGGACTGGAATTTGTGGATTTGGCCCTACGGCATGGAGGGAAAAAAATATGAATTTACCCACAAGGATGATTTTGGTCCTTATGCAATAATAGAATTTGAAGAAGCCTATGACAAAGTTGGTTTTATCGTTAGAACTGACAATTGGGAAAAGGATGTTGCAGAAGATAGGTTCGTCGATAAATTCAAAAATGGAGTTGCAGAAATTTGGCTCTTACCTGGTGATCCTGAAATTTATTATTCTAAGCCTGACAAGAAATCCATAAAGAAAACATCTTTAGGTGAAAAAACAAAGGTTACAGTTCACTATTTTAGATATGACGGAAATTATGAAGGCTGGAATCTTTGGGTGTGGCCATTTGGTAAGGAAGGCTCTGCTTATTATTTTACCTCCGAAGACAAATATGGTAAGGTAGCTGAATTTTATGTTGAGGGGACAGAAGGAGTTGATAAGCTTGGGATAATAACAAGAAGGAGCACCAAGGATAACCCCTGGGCTGAAAAGGAATTCGGCGACAGATTCATAACTAAATTTAAAGAAGATGGCTCAGCTGAAATTTGGCTGGCTCAGGGAGATGAGAAGGTTCACTACTCTCCTTCCGAATTAGATTTATCACCTAAATTTGTTGCTGCAACATTGGATGACATGAATATCATTTCTGCTGAAACAAATATCCCATTTGTTTTAAAAAATGACCTTAAAGAAGATATTGTGGTAAAGGTTGAAGGAAAACAGATAAAACTTTCAAAGGTAGAGCCAGATAAAAACTATTTAGTTTCAAATAATAAAGGGAGAAAATTAATAATCACAACTTATGATAAACTTCCCCTTGATAAAACCATTACCGTTGAGAAAATTGGTTATGGTTCAATCATAGTTTCCTACGGCAAAGTGTTCAGCTCTGAAGAATTTGATAAATTGTATTATTACGATGGCAACGACCTTGGTGCTAATTATTCAAAGGAACAAACCCTATTTAAAGTTTGGGCACCAACTGCATCTGAAGCAAAGCTTGTTATTTATTCAAAATGGGAGGATAAAGCTGGACAAGAACTTCCTATGCAAAAAGGGGAAAAGGGAGTTTGGAGCTATACCTTAAAGGGAGATCAGCACGGAACAATTTATACTTACAAAGTTAAAATCGGCAGCAAATGGAACGAAGCTGTTGACCCTTATGCTCGCTCTGTGACTGTCAATGGTGATAAAGGCGTAGTTTTAGATCTTTCTAGGACAAATCCCGAAAAGTGGGATCCAAACTTCAAACCTCCCTTTAAAAATGCAGTTGATGCAATAATTTACGAACTTCATGTTAGGGATTTATCCATTCACCCGGATAGCGGTATAAAAAACAAAGGCAAATTTTTAGGACTTGCTGAAACAGGGACTAAAGGCCCTAATGGAACATCAACCGGCCTTGACCATATAAAGGATTTAGGTGTAACGCATGTTCAGCTTTTACCTATTTTCGATTTTGCAAGCATAGATGAGACATCAACAAAACCTCAATTTAACTGGGGATACGATCCCAAAAACTACAATGCACCAGAGGGAAGCTACTCAACTAATCCATATGACCCTATTTCAAGGGTAAAGGAACTAAAAACAGCTATCCAAGCTTTACATGACAACGGCCTTAGGGTGATTATGGATGTTGTATATAACCATATGTTCAGTGCTGATGCCTCAAACTTTAATAAGCTTGTTCCAGGATACTTCTTTAGAACTGGGCATGATGGAAAGCTTACAAATGGCTCAGGCTGTGGCAATGATACTGCATCAGAAAGAAAAATGATGAGAAAATTTATTATAGACTCTGTAACCTATTGGGCAAAGGAATATAACATCGATGGGTTTAGATTTGACCTTATGGGGCTTCACGATGTTGAAACAATGAATGAGGTAAGGAAGGCCCTAGATAAAATAGATCCCACGATAATTATCATTGGTGAAGGCTGGGATCTAAACACTGCCCTCTCACCGGATGTAAAGGCAAACCAAAAGAATGCATATAAAATGCCTAGAATTGCTCATTTCAATGATACAATAAGAGATGCGATCAAAGGAAGCGTATTCGATAAAACAGATGCTGGTTTTGTAAATGGTAAGGATTATGTTGAATTTAAAGTAAAATCAGGTATTGTTGGTGGAATTGAATATTCAGGCCAGATATACACCTGGGGACGAATAGAACCCGATCAGTCTGTTGTATACTGTGAAGCCCATGACAACAATACTTTATATGATAAACTAAAATTCACAAATCCCGATGCTACGGAAGAAGAAATTAAAGCGATGCACAAACTCTCTGGGGCCATAGTGTTAACATCTCAGGGAATACCATTTATACATGCTGGACAAGAATTTATGAGGACAAAACAAGGCAACGAAAACAGCTATAACGCCAGCGATGAGATAAACAGATTAGACTGGGAAAGGAAAGCAAAATATTTAGATGTTGTTGAATATTATAAAGGACTTATTAAACTTAGAAAGGAACATCCTGCCTTTAGAATGACAACTTCTGATATGATAAAAAGGCATTTAGAATTTTTAAATGCTCCTAAAAACGTCATCGCTTATGTTTTAAAGGATAAAGCTAACGGGGATGAATGGGAAAATATTGTAGTTGCCTTTAACGGCAACACATCTGAACAAACAATCAAACTTCCTAAAAAAGGCAAATGGGCTATAGTTGTAGATGAAAATAAGGCTGGAACTGAAGTTATAAGAACTATAACTGGCGATACTTTAAAACTTCCAGCAAAATCTGCTTATGTTTTATACTATAAAGGATCTTCATTTAATTTTGTTTACATCGCACTCTTAATTGGACTTATTGTTGGAATCCTTGCATCAAGAAAGGTAGCTATCAATTAATTTTTAAGGGACGGTTCATAAAGATAAGAACCGTCCCTTAAAAAGGTAATTAAACTTTTCCATTGTTTTATTCAAAAACAATAGATGATTCAGTTTCCTTGCACCACTTTGTCGCAATACAAAGCCCTAAGTTCCTTGGGCAAAATCTGCAAATGCAGTTTACATCCTTTCCGTCACATTTTTTTGAATTATAATAGGGGCATTTTTTGCAATTACTATTTATTGCCATAACATAGCCTCCTTTAGGGACGGCAGACTGTTGAAAAAGTTGTTTTTTGATAAGCCCCGTTAAGGATTTCCCTGGCATTCGCTCATTTCGCTAAGCAATTCTAATTGCTAGAGCTAATGAGAGATGCCTTTTCTAATCCTTCCGGGGCTCTTGCAAAGTCTAAAAACCAATGAGAGTTTGTCTACAATCTGTCGTCCCTTTGTTAACTTTTTTTAATATTTTTGACACAAAATTGCCATAATACAGGGGTAATATAATAATACAATAAAAAAGAAAATTTAAAAAGGAGGTGTAGAATTTTGAAGAAAAAATTAGCATTATCATTAGCAATTGCAATTGCTTTAACAAGCACGACATCTTTGGCCTTTGCAAAAGGATTTACTTTCAAAGAAAAATTTACAAGCAAATTTAATGGTTCTAAGCTTTATGCTGATTGTTTCAAATTAAGACCAAAGGGTGAGTTTGGCAAACAGTTTAACGGAAAGTTTAAAGATTTAACTTTAGAGGAAAAGAAGAATCTTATTCAAAAAAGAATTGAGAATAGAATTAAAACTGCTGTTGAAGATGGGGTAATTACTCAGGACGAAGCTGATAAAATGTTAAACAACTTAAAAGAAAGTTTATCAAAATGGGATGGAAGTTCCCCCTTTAAGTTTGAATTAAATTTAAGGGAAAAATATAATAATCTAAGTCTAGATAAGAAAAAGGAAATAGCTAAAAAACATTTCCAAGAAAAGCTAAATAATCTTGTTAAAAACGGAAAGTTAACACAAGATGAAGCAAACAAACTTCTTCAAAATTTTGAAGAAAAACTAAAAAATTGGGACGGAAAGGCTCCTTTAAAAAGTAGACTTTTGAAAGGATTTAAGCCTCAGTCTAGAAATAAACAATTTAATTATTCAACACAAACTCAATCCTTCTAATATAAGTGAAGGCTGCTCGGGTTAAAAACTAGCCCGACAGCCTTTTAAAAATTGCAGAATTTATAAAACAATTAAGAACCGTCCCTAATTACTAATTAAACATTATCTCGCCGTAGGTGGGCATCGGCCAATAGTTTCTGTCGAGTATCTTCTCGAGATCGTCGATTAGTTCTCTTAATGTTTCCATTTGGGTAAAAATATTATCCTTTATAAAGCATGCTTTGTTGTAGGAATCCTCCTCGAAGGATTCTGCCTGAGAAATTAATTTTTTTAAGGCATCGCATTGGTTATTTGCTCTTTTAAAAAGTTCATCTATTGTCCTTAATAAATCAAGTTGAACTTCAGCATTAAATCCCATGTTTTTAAGTTCAAATGAAGCCTTTGCAAGATCCTTCATATATCTTGAAACGGAAGGAACTATATCCTTTACAAATATCTCCACCATAGTCCTTGCTTCAATCAGAAGCTGCTTTATATATCCTTCAAGCATAACCTCATATCTTGAAAAAATCTCATTTTTATTTAACACCTTATGCCTTTCAAATAAATCCATATTTTTCTTGCTAATCAAATACTTTATTGCATCAACTGAACTTTTTAAATTCAAAAGGCCTCTTCTTTCAGCCTCTTCAATCCATTCCTTTGAATACCCGTCACCATTGAAAATTATCCTTTTATGCTCTTTTACTGTTTCCCTTATTATATTCTTTGCTTCCTTTATTACATCCTTTGAATTTTGCAATCTATCTGCAAATTCCCCTAATTTGTCAGCTAAAATCGTATTTAATACTGTCACTGCATCTGATATTGACGCAGATGATGGCACCATTCTAAATTCAAACTTATTCCCTGTAAAGGCAAAGGGTGAAGTTCTATTTCTATCCGTTGTATCCTTTTTAAGCACCGGCAAAGTTATAACTCCAGTTTCTAATTTTTCTCTCCCTCTTGAACTTATAATCTCTCCCTTTTCAATTTGTTCTAATATTTCCGTCAATTGTTCACCTAAAAATATAGAAACAATCGCAGGAGGTGCTTCATTGGCCCCTAATCTATGGTCATTTCCTGGATTTGAAGCTGAAATTCTTATAAGATCCTGATACTCATCAACTCCCTTTATAACCGCTGCAAGGAAAAGTAAAAATTGAAGATTATCGTGGGGTGTTTTTCCAGGATCAAACAGGTTAATTCCATCGTTGGTCATTAAAGAAAAGTTTACATGCTTTCCAGAACCGTTAACTCCCTTAAAGGGCTTTTCATGTAAAAGGCAAACAAGACCGTGCCTATTGGCAACCTTCAATAGAGTTTCCATTATAATCTGATTATGATCCGCTGCAACATTGGCATTAGTAAATACCGGTGCAATTTCATATTGATTTGGTGCAACCTCCTTATGCTTCGTCCTTGCTGAAACTCCAACCTTCCAGAGTTCCTCATCTATTTCCTTCATAAATGCTGCAACTTTTTCATTGATACTTCCAAAATAATGATCCTCAAGCTCCTGTCCCTTAGGCGGCTTTGCACCAATTAACGTTCTTCCGGCATAAATTAAATCCTTTCTCCTTTTAAAAATCTCCTTATCAATTAAAAAATACTCCTGCTCTGCTCCAACCATTGGAATTACTCTTGAAGATACGCCATTGCCTAAAAGCCTTAATACCCTTAAAGCTTCTTTCGATACGGCCTCCATGGATCTTAAAAGAGGTGTCTTTTTATCAAGTGCATCTCCAGTATATGAACAAAAGGCTGTTGGAATATATAAAACTGCTCCACCTTCATCCTCTACTAAAAAGGCATAAGAGGTGCAGTCCCAAACAGTATAACCCCTTGCTTCAAAGGTGGTTCTTAGTCCTCCATTTGGGAAACTTGAAGCGTCAGGTTCTCCCTTTATTAGCTCTTTTCCAGAAAACTCAGTTATTGCAGTGCCTTCCTTTTTAGGCGATATAAAGGACTCCAATTTGCCCGCTGTTCTTCCGTTCATAGGCTGAAACCAGTGGGTAAAGTGGGTTGCTCCCTTTTCGATTGCCCAATCCTTCATAGCATTTGCCACAACCTCTGCAACTTCAGCATCTAAAGCAACACCCTCATCAATGGTTTTTCTAAGTTTAACATAGATACTTTTAGGTAGTCTCTCCCTCATAACAACGTCATTAAAAACGTTTACTCCAAAGGATTGTGTAATTTTTGACATTGCCTTATCCCCCTATCAGCGAAATATTTTTAAAAATTTAATTTTATATTTCGATATAATCCTAATTTAATTTAAAAATTATCATTTATCTTTAAATTATTTTATAAAAATATGATAATACTATAATATGCAAATTTCAATACAACAAATATTAATTTTTTGAAAATTAATATTTCATAAAAAATGAGCTGCAAATTTGCAGCTCATCAGGATAATTTTATCTTTTTACCAGAGCTTTTTGCCTCAAATCTTTTTGGAATTGTTATAGTTAATACTCCATCCTTATAGTCTGCCCTTGCTTCATCGGATTTTACCTCCGATGGAAGAGGGACGGTTCTTGTAAACTTTCCGTAGAACCTTTCGCTTCTTCTAATGTTTTCTTCTTTTAATTCGCTTGACCTTTTAACTTCGCCAGTAATCCTTACAGAATCATCATATACCGTAATGTCTATATCATCCTTTGATATTCCTGGAATTTCAGCAACAACTTTGACCTCTTTTTCATCTTCAAAGACATCAACCCTTGGTCTTTCATAAAGGTCAAAGCTTTTAAATACATCATCGACATCCCTTCTTAATCTTTCAAGTTCATTGAAGGGACTAAATGGAATAAGATGCATATCATCACCCCCTTGTTTTTCTCAATATTATTTTTTTGAAAAACAAGTGAGTTTAAACTAGAATTATACGGCAACTTTGCCACTATGTCTTCCACATCTGTCACCAAAATACCCGATTACCTTATCTTCACATTTTATAACCGCAACTTCACAAAGGTTAGAACACCCGTTGCATTCAAAACTTGCCGTTTCATAATTTACATCGGCGATTTCAAATCCTTTAAAATTGGTCCACTTGCTCCGCTTTTCAGCAGAAAGGATTGCGGCACCTATTGCACCCATCATGTTATAATGCTTCGGAACAAAAACCTCGCATCCTAAAGCCTCTTCAAAGGCCCTTTTCATTCCCTTATTGGCTGCAACTCCACCCTGGAAAAATATTTTGCTTTTAATATCCTTTCCCTTTGCTACGTTGTTAAGATAATTTCTAACAAGGGCCTCACAAAGCCCCCTTATAATATCCTCAACAGCAAATCCAAGCTGCTGCTTGTGAATCATATCAGACTCTGCAAAAACAGCACATCTTCCTGCGATTCTTACAGGGTTTTTAGATTTTAATGCGTAATCGCCAAACTCCTCTATCGGGATTTCAAGCCTTTCCGCCTGCCTATCCAAAAAAGATCCCGTTCCAGCTGCACAAACGGTATTCATTGCAAAATCCGTTATCATTCCATTCTCTAATGTAATTATCTTTGAATCCTGTCCACCAATTTCAATTATAGTCCTTACATCCTTATCCAAACTCAATGCAGCAACTGCATGGGATGTTATTTCATTTTTAACAACATCAGCACCAACTAAAAAGGCTGCTATGTGTCTTCCGCTTCCTGTAGTTCCAACTCCTGCAATATCAGTACTTTTAACTTTGTCCTTTATAATTTTAAAGCCCTCCTGAACTGCCTTAATAGGCCTTCCCTTTGTCCTTAAATAAACGCTTTCAACAACATTAAAATTTTCATCTATTACAACTATATCTGTGCTGACTGATCCAACATCAATTCCCAGATAATACATATCCTCTTCTCCTTTCCAAAAGGTCTATAAAGGCCTCAAGTCTTGTTTGATATCCTGCCTCCCCGGTCATTTCATCCACAACAAGGCTTAAGATAGGGAAATTTTTATCCCTTGATATAGATGGCAAAATGGATTTTGAGACGATCTCCGGCATACATCCTAATGGGAAAATTTGAATAGCACCGTCAAAACCCTCCTCATAGGACAAAATAGCCTCTCCAACGCATTCCTGTCCATGTCCTCCAACTCCTAAAGGCAGATACTCCTTTGCTGCATCCCTGATTTTCTTTGCAGTAAGTCCAAAGGGACTTAAAAGAACAGTATTGTAAACCCACCAACTTGGGCTTAGCGTCCTTTTAGTTGAAACTCCCATTTCCATAAGCTTATCCTCTATATATAGATTAGAAAAGGGCTCGATTATAGTATAAATTTCTCCTATTATAGCAACCCTAATGGGATTTTTTTCTCTGCTTATTTCAACTTCATCCATTTTTTTATGGTATTCCTTTAAAATCGATATTGCCTCTTTAGGATTATTTGTTTCTAATAGTTTTCTTTTGCATTCATTTAAAAGGCCTTTGCATTCTCCCTTGTTTACTTCATATCCTGCCCTTTCGTGGGCCTTTGCCTCAAGAGCATCTATAAGCCCTATTATCCTATAGGCATTTACAAGGGCCATGTATTTTTCCTTTTTTGATTTTGGGCTTTGGGAGGAAATCTTATTTATTCTTCTTTTTAATTCATCAAATCCTATATCAGATGGCAAATCCAATACAATAAAATCTAAGTTTTTGCCTAATTTTTTTAATATTTTCATTTGAAGTTCTGCATATTCACCAAATCTACAGGGGCCGCAGCTGCCTGTCAAAATTATTGTATCCGCTCCCCTTTCAATGCTTTCTATATAATTCCCCATCATTATTTTAAAGGGAAGGCATATCTCCTCCGGAGAATACAAACTTCCAATCTCGAGTGCCCTTTTACTGTTAAAGGGCGGAATCACATAGTCAATTCCAAGCCCATCCATTAAAAATTTTGCACCTATATATACGTTGCCCATGTGAGGAAATGTAATCTTCAAGCAAGATTCCCCCTTTTTCTTCTCGTCAGCATATCTACAAAGGCCTCAACCCTTGTATCAAATCCTGCCTCCCCTGTGTGTTCGTCAATTTTAAGAAGTAAAAAGGGAACATCCTCAAACTCAAGCTTTAAAAGCTCCACTATTACAGAGTCAATTCCACAGGCAAAGGAGGATAAATAAATAATTCCATCAATCAATTTATTTTTTACAGCATATGAAGCAAATCCGTAGTATTCCCTTGCAAAGGTCCAAAAAGGCCTTTTAAAAAGCTTTTTAATTTCCATATGTTTAATGCTATCATCCACTACTTCATGGGTCATAACCCCAATGCCAAATCCCTTTAATTTTTTTACAAGATTCATATTTATAAAATTATCGTAGATATTATAGGTATGTCCAATGAGGGCAATTTTATATTGAAACCCTTCATCATCTATTCCTTCTTTAAAATTATTCTGCTCCTTTAATGCGTCCTCAAAGGCTTTTTGTATTTTTACATAGCTTTTTGTAAATAATTTGCCCGTTTCATAGGCCCAATTTATAAATTTATCCGCCGAATATGAGTATATAGGAGCCTTTGTTATTAGTGGTAAATCCTTTATGTTGTTTTCGATCATCTCAGGGATTCCGCAAAACTTAGGGCAGATAAACTCCCTCTTTTCAACCTGCATAATCCTTGGAACCAAAATTAAATCACACTTATCCTTTATCTTTTCCACATGCCCGTGAAAAACCTTAATAGGAAGGCACGCCTCATCGGTGCAGAGCTTAACCCCAAGATCAAGTATTTCCTTATTGGTATCTGGAGATTCTATTATCTCTGCACCAAGTTCCTCAAAAAAAGTCGTAAAAAAAGGCTTGTATTTGTAATATAAAAGTCCCTTTGGGATCCCAACCTTCATAAAAACCACTCCTTTTGACCTACACTAATATATTTTTGACTTTAAAATTTAAAAATATACAAAAAAGGCTCGGAAAATCCGAGCCTTAAATAGTTAGTTTAACAGGACAGTGGTCTGAGCCTTGAATATGGGTTAAAATTTCAACGTCTTTTACCTTTGATATAAAATTTTTTGAAATAAAGAAGTAATCTATCCTCCAGCCTACATTTTTCTCCCTTGCCTTAAACATATAGCTCCACCAGGTATATTCAATTTTATCAGGATAAAAATGTCTATAGGCATCAATAAAGCCTATCTCTAAAAATCTATCTATATATTCCCTTTCTATCGGTAAAAATCCTGAGGACTTTTCGTTCTGCTTTGGATTTTTAAGGTCTATTTCCCTATGGGCTGTGTTGTAATCGCCACATATAATTAGATTTTTACCTTCTTCTAAAAGCTTTTTCGAGTAATCCATAATGGCATCGTAAAACCTTAGTTTATAATCCAATCTTTCATCGCTCATTTTGCCATTAGGAAAATATATATTAAAAAGTATAAAATCCTCATATTCAGCAATTAAAATCCTTCCTTCTGTGTCAAATTCTTCTATTCCAATCCCGTAGTAGATATTCTTTGGTTCCACTTTAGTAAAAATTGCAACACCGCTGTATCCTTTTTTATTTGCAAAGCTAAAATATTTATAATACCCTTTAAGGTTTTTAATCTCATCATCTATCTGTTCCTCCTGAAGCTTTGTCTCCTGAAGACATAGAATATCCGGATCCTCATCCTTTATAAAATCCATTAACCCCTTTTTTAAAATAGACCTTAGCCCATTTACATTCCATGTATATATTCTCATAATAGTTTTTCTCCCTTCATATAATTTATTAGACAAATAAATTATATCTTTTAAAAAAAATTTATTCAATAAAGTAACCTTAAACTACTTTTAAGAATATATTATTATTAAAGCTTTTTGTTTTGGTGATTTTATGTCCTTTTCAGCAAGAGAACTTCTTGCAAGGCTTGTTCGATGTGAGGCTGAGGGTGAAGGCGAAATAGGCATGAAGGCCGTTGCAAGTGTTGTTATGAATAGGGTTAATGTAACCTATGGTGAATATAGAAGGGTATGCCAGGGAGATCTTAGAAAGGTTATCCTTCAGCCCCGTCAATTTACCTGCTGTTTAACAATTGTATACGGTCAGCCTAATTATCAAAATATATGGGCAAAACCCCCCGATAAATATCACTACTGGATAGCCGATTGGGCCCTTTCCGGCAACAAGTATTCAGGTATAGGCTTTGCACTTTGGTATTATAATCCATTTAAGCCCACATGTGCCTACTATTTTCCTCCTAACAGAACAGGGCAATATATAACAAGGATTGCCCAGCATTGCTTTTATATTCCAACACCTTTGTATGCTCAAACTTGATATTAATATATAAGGAGGTTCTTTATGTCTAAAAAAGAAAATCAAGTTAACGAAACAAAAGAAATGAATTATTTTGTTCCTCAATATTTTAGTCCTGCCATGATGTGTCCCTATGAATACTTTAGGCAGCAACCCTTTGAACCTATCGATGTAGCAGAGGCACAGATGGAACCGACTCTAAAGGACATAGGCTATACACAGGCTTATTTAAGAACACAAATTGGGAAAAAGGTAAAAATAGACTTTTTGATTGGAACAGATATGTTTATAGACAAGGAAGGAATCCTTTTAGAAGTTGGTATAAGCTATGTAGTAATTAGGGAAATTGCTACAAACTTTAAAGTTATGTGCGACCTTTATTCAATTAAATTCGTTTCAATATATGAATAAAGGCCCTAAAAGGTTTAACCCTTTAGGGCCTTATATTATGCGTTTATTGTAACCTTTTCCTCAGGTTTTACCTTTTCCATAGTAATACCTGTAAATCCATAGAATATGGATACAAATGGGTTAACATAATTTAAAACCGCATAAGGTAGATATGCAAATGGATGAACTCCTAATGCCCCCATCATGAAGGCACCACAGGTATTCCATGGAACAAGAGGCGATGTTAAAGTTCCTGCATCCTCAAGGCACCTTGAAAGGTTCTTTGGATGTAAGCCCTTCTTATCAAAGGCCTTTTTAAACATTCTTCCTGGAATAACTATTGAAAGGTATTGGTCACCTGCAACTATATTTGTAAATATGCTTGAAAAGATGGTTGCAGTAACAAGGGCTCCAACGCTATCTGAAAAGCTAAGTAGCTTTTCAGCAAGAACTTCCAAGAAGCCTGCCTTTTCCATTATTCCTCCAAAGGTCATAGCACAAAGGATCAATGATACTGTATACATCATGCTCTGGAGTCCACCCCTTGTCAAAAGGTCATCAACTATCTTAAATCCTGTTTCTGAAACATAACCATCGTTAAGAACTGATAATATATCTCCAAATCCTTTGCCTTGGAATATAACTGCAAAAATTGCACCTAAGATAGTTCCTGACAAAAGACCTGGAATTGCAGGCACCTTTTTAACAACCATTACTATAACCACTATAGGTGGGATTAAAAGCCATATGCTTATATTAAACTGCTTTGAAAGCGCATCAAGTATTTGATTTATTTGAGCAACATCAAGCTGTCTTCCCGCAAATTTAGCACCTAATATTGCATAAACTACTAAAGCTATTAAATAGCTTGGACCAGTTGTGAATATCATGTGTCTTACGTGGTCGAAAAGCGTTGCACCAGCCATAGCAGGTGCAAGGTTTGTTGTATCTGATAATGGAGACATCTTATCTCCAAAGTATGCGCCTGATACAACTGCCCCTGCAACCATTGGTAGTGGAATTCCAAGGCCTTGTCCAACTCCAATGAGGGCAATACCTACTGTTCCTGCAGTAGTCCATGAACTTCCTGTTGCAAGGGATACTATACTTGAAATTATTAAAGTTGCAACAAGGAAAATTCCAGGTGATAATATCTTAAGACCATAGTATATCATAGCAGGAACTGTTCCTGAAAGAATCCATGCACCTATAACTGTTCCTATGATCATAAGGATTATGATTGCCTGCATTGACATTCCGATTGTGTCAATAATACCCTTTTCAATTTCATTCCACTTAAGCCCAACCCTCATTGCCATAAAGGCTGCAATGATTGCCGAAAATATAAGCGGAATATGCGGACTTGCCTCATACTTTAAAATTGAGAAGGAAAGAATTGCAACGAGTGCAACGACTGGGATTAGAGCCTCCCAAACACTTGGTTTTCTCTTTTGTCCATTTTCCATTAAGATACCCCCCAAAAAATAAGCTTTTTTATATTTTAACATTAATCATTATTAAATTTCAATAATATTTAAAAAATTTTTAATTTTAAAATTTGTCGATTCTAATAGCCTTTTTGTAAATCGACTATATTCAATAGCTTCTCCCCTTCAACATATTTTTTCATATTTTCATATATAAGTTTAAACCTTCTTTCGTTCCTCATCTCCGATACCCAAGAGTTATGGGGGGTTATATATACATTTTCCATATCCCAAAGAGGGCTGTCCTCCTTTAAAGGTTCCTCCTCAAAAACATCAAGGGCTGCACCCTTTATTTTTCCGCTTTTTAAATTTTTAATAAGCTCCCCTTCATCAACAACGCTTCCCCTTGCAACGTTTATAAAATATACTCCATCCTTCATAGCATTAAATCTTTCTTTATTTATTAAATGATGCGTCTCCTTTGTATACGGAATTGTCACTACAACAAAATCGCAAAGCCTTAGCATATCATCCATCACATCCTTTGAAAAACATTTATTAAATCCCTCTACGTTTCTTCCATTGGAGTTGAGACCTAGTATATTAACTCCAAAACCCTGTAATCGCTTTGCAGCTTCAATGGCTAAAGTTCCAGTTCCTATAAACCCAATTGTTTTCCCATATATTTCTATTATAGATGTGTCTATCCTCCAAATCTTATTTTTCTGCTTTTCAAAAAACTTTATGCTATTTTTTGCAAGCTGAAGGATATTCATAACAATCCATTCTCCAATTGGAATGCTGTATCCTCCCTTGTTGTTTGTAAGAATTATTCCCTTTTCTTTAATATAATCAATTGGCGCCTGATCGATACCAATACTTGATAATTGAATCCACTTTAGTTTTTCCATTTTAGTGATATCAAGTGTTGAAAAGGGATCATAGCAGACTAAAACCTCAACATCCTTTAATTCCTCAGAATAAAATAAACCCTTTTCTTCTTTAATTATCACATCATAGCCTAATTCTTTAATTAAACTCATCTTTTCCTTTCCGTAATCATATGTAAACAAAGCTTTTTTCATCCAAATCCCCCCAATTTTTACTTGTATTATTTCGACTTTATTTGACAAAAATAATAATGAAAAATAATGAAAGGAGTGTTCATATGGCACAGCTTAATCAACTGGAACTTCAAAATTTAAGGCACTTGATAGGGCAACACGACACAGCTGCCCAAAAGTTTGACTCATATGCCCAGATGGCAACCGATCCTCAAATAAAGCAGATGTTTACTCAAGCGGCACAAAGCGCAAGAAATACTAAACAAAAGCTTCTTTCATTCTTACAATAGGGAGGGTTTATAATGCTCAACGAAAAGGCTCTTGTAAACGATGCACTTTCTATGATAAACAGTAGCCTAACAAACTACGCCAATGCCATAGCCCAATGCACTAATGCACAGCTAAGAAGCACTCTACAGCAGATAAGAAATTCAGACGAACAGTTCCAATATGACCTTTATAAAATAGCTGAACAAAAGGGATACTACAAGGCAGCAAAACCTGCTTCACCTCAGGATATACAGCAGGTTAAAACAGATCTTGGCACCTTCTAAAGGAGTGGTTACCACTCCTTTATTTTTTGGGCGGCAATGGTCCAAAATATTGATAATAGTAGCATAAAAGCTTTCCATTATATAACTTTCTATTTTTGTCTGCCTTCTTGCCAAAGTGCCTTTGAAACTCTGGATGGGCTGTTAATATGAAAAAGGACCAAGAATCAAGCCTTGAAAAAACTTCTCCCATCCTCTTATAAAGTCCCTCAACCTCCCTTTTTTCCATAAGCCTTTCCCCATAGGGAGGATTTGTGATTATAACTCCATATTTTTTCTTGGACCTAAAATCCTCCATAGGAAGCTTTTGAAAGGCAACGAACTTCTCTACTCCAGCCTTTTTGGCATTCTCCCTTGCAACCTTTAAAACTTTCCCGTCAATATCTGAGCCTAAAAGTAAAAATTCTTTGTCGTTAATCCCCTCCCTTGCCCTTTTTCTTTCCTCCTCCCAAATCCTTTTATTGAAGTTAGGCCACTTTTCTGCTGCAAAATCCCTATTAAGTCCCGGTGCTATATTTTTACCAATCATGGCAGCTTCGATAAGGACAGTTCCTGAACCGCAAAAGGGATCCGCTAAAATTCTATCAGGAGTCCACCTGCTTAAATAAACAAGGGCTGATGCCAAGGTTTCCTTAAGAGGTGCCTCTCCAGCAATTTCTCTATATCCCCTTTTATGAAGTCCTATCCCTGATGTATCTAAAGTGAGTGTTGCAATATCCTTTAAAAGCGAAATTTCTATTTTATATGTAGTCCCGCTCTCCTCAAACCACTCTATTTTATATTTATTCTTCATAGATTCTATTATTGCCTTTTTAACTATAGCTTGACAATCGGATACGCTAAAGAGCTTTGACTTAACAGACTTTCCAACAACATGAATTTTTGCATCCTTAGGGAGTATTTCTCCCCAATTTACCGACTTTGTTCCTTGAAATAAATCTTCAAAGGTTTCAGCTTTAAACTCCTTTATTTTTATTAAAATTCTATCAGCAGTTCTCAGCCAAAGATTACATCTTACAATATCTTTTTCATCCCCTTTAAAGGTTACCTTGCCGTTATCAACAACAATATCTTTTATTCCAAGCTTTAAAAGCTCCTCCTTAAGTATTCCTTCTATTCCAAAGGCACATGTTGCAACTATATCGTATCTCATCCTACCTCTCCTTTTACTATTTTCCTAAAACTTTTTTATGATTATATCATATTTTCCGATATTTTAACATAATGACCACCTCATTTTTGAGGTGGCCATTTCATAGATTATTTCTTATTATCAGAGATGAATAATCATACATTTTTTTCATCATCTCAATAATATAATACTCATTTACTTTATTTTTGGTATTCTTATCTACCATTTCACCCTTTTGCTGAAGATATATATAGTCATCATAGATAAAACTTCCATCAGGGAATATTACATAGCCTTTTTCATTTGAAAATATATCTTTCCCTAATGACTTTTCAAGTTCAAATCCAAAAAGCGTTGCAATGGTCGGTGCCAAATCCGCCTGGCCGCATACCTTGTCGATTTGTCCTTTTATTTCAAAATCAGGGACATGCATTATTGCAACAACCCTTTGATTTAAGGTCCAGTCATAATCGTCATTTATTTTTTCTCCAATTGCCCTTTCAAGTTCCTCCTTGTTGCCATAAGGAATCGCATGATGATCACCATAAAAGATTACAACAGAGTTATCCCAAAGCCCTTCTTTTTTTAGATTTTCAACAAAATCTCCAAGGGCCTTATCAACATAATGGGCACTTTGAAGGTAATTCCCTAATAGGCTTCCTTTTAGATTTCCTACATCAAACTCCTCAAATTTTTTATCCCTATATGGGTAATGGCTAGATAGGGTTATTAAAAAGGAATAAAAGGGTTTATTATATCCCTTCATCTTTCCTACCGCCTGTTTAAAGAAGCTATCATCGGCTAAACCAAGCCCAATCTTCTCTTCAAATGCAAAGTCATTAATACTTTCATATTTATCAAATCCTAAGCTTTTATACATGAAGGGTCTATTCCAGAAGGATTCGTCATTGCCGTGCATAACGCTTGTAAAATATCCTAGGTCCTTTAAATGTTTAGCAATGGATTCATAGTTATTGTAAGGGTATAAATAATAAACTGCTCCATTTGATAAAGGAAGCAACGATGTGTTTACTGCAAATTCTGCATCGGATGTCCCACCATTAGAAATTTGATAGTAAAAATTAGAAAGATAGATTTCTTCCCTTGCTAATTTGTTTAAGTTTGGTGTAACTTCAATTCCGTTTATTTTTTTATCGATAAGAAAGTATTGGAAGGCCTCAAGTTGAACAATAATTAAATTTTTTCCCTTATACTTTCCATAGTAATTAGGTTTTTCTCCATTTTTCTTTTTATTAAAAAATTCCTTAATCTCAGCTGCCTTTGCCGAATCTATTATTTTTATAAAATTATTTTCATTAGCAAACTTTTTAAAATCAAAATAATGATAGCCTAGTATGCTTGTATTTTCTACTATAAACCTTTTATCATACATTTCCGTCAAAACCCATTTGTCCTTTTTTCTTGCAAGATAAAAATTTATATTTAAAATTAATATTCCTGAAAGTATTAACGCAAACATCTTAACTGCCTTATCCCCAAATTTTTCTTCATCGAAGCCAATTTTTCTCGTTATGATAAAAATACTTAGCATAATATCCGCTATTAAAATTAAATATTGCACCTTAAAAAGATAAGTTAATGAATTAATAACTTCTCCTAATAATCCAACCTGTCTTAGTGAGAATAATGTAAAAAAGCTTTTGTAGTAATCATAATAAAATAAATCCACAGTTAAAATAAATGCAATTAATATATTTATAAGAAATAATATCTTTACCTGAATGCTTTTTTCAAAAAACATCGGAAAACCAAAAAGAAGCAAAATAAACCCTAATGCAGAAAATATAGTTTTAATATTTATATCCATATTAACCATTAAATTAAAACCTAAAAGTTTATATAGCATAAGAATTAAAAATATAAAATAATAAAGAAATATATTTTTAAATCCCTTCACGCTTCCTCCTCCTTATTTTTGAATTAGCTCTTTAAATTCCTCAGAATTTACCGTCCTTGCATGGATAGTATGGGTCCAATTTTTTTCTTTTCGTTTTATAAATCCTAAAAGGCTTATCGGAATCCAAGACAGTCCAAAGAAGGGATAAACTAAAAGCCCAAGCATTCTTTTAAAGGATATTTTTTCCATAATAAGAACTATAATAGGAACACCATACCCAAAGAATAAGCTAAAATACCAGTAATATGAGGGAAATATTATCTTTGAAAAATATAGCCCTGGGAAAAATATCTTCAGTCCTGCAGCTACAAGGACAAATCCATAGGTTAATATCCTTGCAGGCTGAATAAGATATATAAAAGCATCAAAGGCTGCAAAGTTTCTTTCTCTTATACTTTTTACTATTAGTGGCCATGAATATCTAAAGGCACAGTCCCAATGGCCTTGAAGCCATCTTACCCTTTGTCTAAAGGATGCCTTAAAGGTTAGAGGCTTTTCATCGTAAACCTTAACATTATGCTCCCAAACTGTCTTTATATCCTTTAGAATACATTTCATTGTAAATTCAAGGTCTTCAGTAAGGCTTGTGGCATCCCAGCCTATCTGCTTTAAAACATCCGTCGTCACCACAAAGCCTGTCCCACCTAAGGCTGCATAAAGGTTTAATTTTTTCCTTGCCAGCTGGAACATTCTATTCATCGTCCAGTATGCAAGAGCATAGGATATTGTAATCCATGTATCATCAGGATTTTTACTATCTAAATATCCTTGAATAACTTTATATCCCTTTAAAATATTGTTGTTCATCTTTTTTAAAAAGTTTGGAGAAACTAAGTTGTCTGCATCAAAAAAGGCAACTGCATCGTATTGTTTATCCATTGAAAAAAGCTTTTCCAAAAACCACTTTATCGCATAACCTTTACCCTTATTTACTTGATCGAATCTTTCTAAGGCATAGGCTCCCTTTTCCCTTACGACATTAGCTGTATTATCATTGCAATTATCACAAATAACATAAACATCATATAATTCCTTTGGATAGTCCAACAACTTAAGATTATCTATAATCTGACCTATAACCCTCTCCTCATTATGAGCTGCAACTGCTATTGCAAACCTTGTTTTTGGTTCCCTATCCTCTTCCTCCTCAACCTTTGAAAGCCCAAATAGTGAAATTATATTGTAATAATAAGTTAATAATATGATATAAACCTGAAAGGCATAAAAAATCCATATAAAGACTTTCTCCATCAAAATCCTCCTTTAAAAATTTAATATTGAGCGTGCGACAAATATTAAAACCTTCTTTAACCGTTTTATCCTAACGGGTTCAACCATTACTCTATAAAGCCATTCAAGGCCTAAGCTTATCATCCATCTTGGAGCTCTTTTAACCCTTTCAGCTAAAACGTCAAAGCTTCCCCCAACGGCTACAATTAGCTTTACATTAAGCTTGTCCTTATATTTGTCTATAAATTCCTCCTGCTTAGGGCAGCCAAGACCAACAAACAAAACATCTGGGGATAATAAATTTATTTTATCAACTATAGTCTTTTCCTCATGGAAATCAAAATATCCATGATTGTAACCAACCACCTTTGCATTAAACTTATCTATGGCATTGGCATAAGCCCTCTTTATCACCTCATCCCTTGCCCCTAAGAAGAATAATTTTAAATTTAGCTTACCAGAACTTCTTAGCATTTCATAAAAAACATCTATTCCCGCTATCTTTTTTAATATCTTTCCCTTTGATACCAATACTATAAGGCATGTTCCTATTCCATCGGGGATGAATATATATTCATCATCAAATTTAAAATTTTTTGATATTAAATAGTGTAAAACCTCTGGATTGGCTGATATTACTGCTGTTTTTTGGTCTCCTTTTATCCTTTGATATAGTGTCTTCATCAAATCATCAAAGTTTCCTGCAAAAATCGGTATCCCATTAAGTTCAACCTTCACCCTCATCCCCCCTTATTAACCTTTACTTAAATTTTAAAAATAAATTCGACAATTTTCAACATGTAATATATAGAAAAAAGGTGGCTTAAAGCCACCTCACACATTCCAAATCTCCCTTGCATATTTAATTATCGTATTGTCGCTTGAAAACCTTCCCGATGCTGCAACATTTATTATTGCCATCTCATTCCATTTGCCTTTGTCCCTGTAAAGCTTATCAATCCTCTCCTGTGCATTAGCATAGGATTCAAAATCCTTTAAAACAAAGAATTCATCATTGTAGGTTATAAGATGGTTATAAATATTCAAAAATTCCGTCGGCGGAACATTTAAAAATCCATTAGTTAGTTGGTCAACCAGCCTTTTTATCCTTGCATTTGAGCTGTATATTTCTTTAGAGTTGTATCCACCATTTTTGTAATAATTTATCACCTCATCGGAGGTTAAACCAAAGATTATTATATTTTCTTCACCAACTGCATCCTTTATTTCTATGTTAGCCCCATCCAGTGTTCCTAAAGTTATAGCTCCATTCATCATAAACTTCATATTGCCGGTTCCCGAAGCCTCCTTTGAGGCTGTTGAAATCTGTTGACTTACATTAGCACAAGGGATAATTCTTTCTGCAAGAGTTACTCCATAGTTTTCAAGGAATATAACTTTAATTTTATCCTTAACATCTTCATCATAATTTATCTTTTGGGCTAAAGTATTTATAAACTTAATAATCTCCTTTGCAAGGGTATATCCAGGAAAGGCCTTTGCACTAAATATAAATGTTCTTGGAGAAATTTCTAAATTTTTATCTTCCTTTAGCCTATTGTATAAATCAAGTATATATAAAGCATTTAGAAGCTGCCTTTTATACCCATGTAATCTTTTTGCTTGAATGTCAAAAATAGATTCCGGATCAACATCTATATCATATTTGTTTTTTATATATTTTGCTAAATCAATTTTGTTTTGCTGTTTTATTTTATAAAATTTATCCCTAGCCGCCCCATCCTTTGCAAATTTTTTAAATTCTATAAGTTCCTCTGGTTTTTTAATCCATCTATCCCCAATCGTTTCAATCAAAAGATTTGTAAGCCTTGGATTAGCCTCAATTAGCCACCTTCTATGGGTTATACCGTTAGTTTTATTGTTGAACCTTCCTTGAAAGTGTTCATTAAAAAGCTTTAGCTCCTGTTCCTTTAAAATCTTTGTATGAAGCTCTGCAACACCGTTTACCGAATGGCTCCCTACAATTGCAAGGTGGGCCATTTTTACATATCCATCGCCTATTATAGACATTTTACTTATTCTATTCCAGTCCTGTCCATACTTTTCTAAAAGCTCCATGCAAAATCTTCTGTTTATCTCCTCAACTATAGTCCAAATCCTTGGAAGGAGACCTTTAAACATATCAATTGGCCATTTTTCAAGGGCTTCTGCCATTATCGTATGATTTGTATAGGCTATGGTTTTAACAGTAATATCCCAAGCAGTTTCCCAAGGAAGGTTTTCTTCATCTATTAATATTCTCATAAGTTCAGGGACTGCAAGGGCAGGATGGGTATCATTTATTTGGATAGCTACATATTTATAAAGCTCAGTTATAGGCTTTCCCTTCTTTTTAAAGGTTCTTATTATGCTTTGAATCCCTGCACTGACGAAGAAATACTCCTGTTTTAACCTTAAAAGCCTCCCCTTTTCCGTCCTGTCATCTGGATACAAAACTGAAGTTATAGATTCAACATTATATTTATACTCCATTGCCCTTTGATAATCCCCCATAGAAAAGCTTGAGAAGTCAAACTCTGCTCCAAATATCTCAGCACTCCAAAGTCTTAAAGTGTTTACAACTTCATTTCTATATCCAATAACAGGAATGTCATAAGGCACAGCAAGGACGGATTCATAGTTTTCGTGGATTGCCTTTAATTTACCATCTTCCTCGGTAAATCTTACATTACCTCCAAATTTTACAATACAAGCCTTATCCCTTCTTCTAACCTCCCAAACATAGCCATCCTTTAGCCAATTATCAGGAACTTCTACCTGATAGCCGTTTACAATCTTCTGTTCAAAAAGTCCATACTTGTATCTTATACCATTACCATGTCCAGCAATTCCTAATGTAGCCATAGAATCTAAAAAACAGGCTGCAAGACGTCCAAGGCCACCGTTTCCAAGCCCTGCATCCTTTTCTTCCATTTCTAATTCCTCAAGGGATATTCCAAGGTCTTCTAAGCCAACCTTTACTATATCCCTAATTCCTAAGTTTATTAAATTGTTTTCAAGGAGTCTACCTATTAGAAATTCCATTGAAAAATAGTAAACTTGTTTTCTATCGCTATTTATATAATTTTTGTTAGTCCTAAGCCAGTTTTCAAAGGAATATTCCTTTATAAGTTCACCAAGGGCTATAAATTTATGAAGCTTTGACGCCTCCTTTATATCTTCTGCAAAAAGACTTACTAACTTTCTTTGATAGTCCTCCTTGAAACGTTCCTTGTTTAAATTCATTCTTCTTCCTCCTAGTTTACTAAGCTGTTGTAAAGCATAATATACAGCTTTGCAGATTCACGCCAGCTATTATCAGAAATCATAGCATTGTAAATTAATTTATTAAAGGCATCCCTTTCATTATAGTAAACATAAAGGGCATACTTTATAATATCAATCATCTCCCTTGCATTATAATTTGCAAAGGAAAATCCATTTCCTTCTCCCGTAAACCTATTATATGGCCTTACAGTATCCTTAAGGCCCCCTGTTTCCCTAACAATAGGTAGGCTTCCGTATCTTAATGCTATAAGCTGTCCTATTCCGCAGGGTTCAAATAGCGATGGCATTAAGAACAAATCCGATGATGCATAGATTTTTCTTGCAAGCTCCTCGCTATATCTTATGTTGGCTGAAATTTTCGATGGATAAACTGATGCATAATATTTAAACATGTCTTCATAGTTTGAATCTCCTGCGCCTAGTAGTACAAATTGAATATCCATCTCGAGAATCTCTTGAATAACCTGTGCTATAAGGTCTAACCCCTTTTGATTTGTAAGCCTTGTTACCATTCCTATCATTGGAATATCAGGATTTTGAGGAAGGTGAAGCTCCCTTTGTAGTGCTTCTTTATTTTCCCTCTTTAAGCCAAAGGAATTCTCATCATAGTTTTTATAGATGAACTTATCGGTTTTAGGATTATACTCATCATAATCTATGCCGTTTACAATGCCAACAAGCTTATCAGAATTTGCACTTAATAGGCCATGGAGGCCCTCACCATAAAAGGGTGTTTTAATTTCCTTAGCATAGGTTCTGCTGACAGTTGTAACTTTATCCGAATAGATTATCCCCGCCTTCATGAGGTTAACTGCATCGTAATATTTTAACCTTTCCTCTGTAAAATAATAATCATCAAGATTTAAAAGATCCCAAAGTATTTCCCTTCTAAACACCCCTTGATATCTCAAATTATGAATGGTAAATATCGTTTTTATGTTTCTATGTCTTTCACTATTTGAATAATGTGCCTTTAAAATCAAAGGAACCGATGCCGTATGCCAATCGTTACAATGGACTATATTAGGGATAAAGTCTATATGGTTTATCATCTCAACTATTGCCCTGCTGAAAAAAACAAATCTTTCATCGTCATCCCCATACCCGTAGGCTCCATTGCGTTTAAAATAAAATTCGTTGTCTATAAAGTAAAAGGGAACACCATCATATTCTAAATATTCTATCCCACAATATTGATTTCTCCATCCTACCTGAACATTAAAATGGCAACAATGCTTCATCATCATTTTAAATTCATATCTTATATCCTGATATTTTGGCATTATAACCCTCGCATCAATTCCAAGCCTTCTTAGTGCCTTAGGAAGGGCAAGGGAAACATCCGCAAGTCCCCCGGTTTTTAAAAAGGGATAGGCCTCCGCCGTTGCAAATAAAATCTTCATAAAATTCCCCCTTAAAGATGGATTCTGCTTCCTTTTTCTATAACAATAGGGTATTTGTTATCTCCTATTAAAACTTTATCATCCTCAATTATGACGTTTTTATCAATTATGACATTTTTTAGTTTAACATTTTTTCCTATGATGCACCTTGAAAATACTATAGAGTCAATAACTTCTGCTCCCTCTTCTATTATAACCCTTCTTCCTATTATGCTGTTTGAAACAAGCCCCTTTACAATGCTACCGCTTGCCATTATTGAATTTGTAATACTACATCCGTTTAAATACTTTGTAGGGGGCGAATCATAGGATTTTGTATATATGTTGCCATTTTTGCTACAAAGCTCCTGCATAACATCTCCATTTAAAAAGTCCATAGAAACTTTATAATAGGAAGATACGGAATTTATACATCCTAAATAACCTTTAAATTCATAGGCCCTTACGTCGTGATTTCTTACATGCTTGGATACATATTCCATAACGCTGGAGCAAATTCCATCCTGCATGCACTTATAGATAGCCTGTATTAAAAATTCCTTGCTCATAAAGAATATTTCCATAGAAACGTTTATAGTATCTCCCATTCCAAGGTTTTTCCCAACGCCAACTACTTTGCCGTTATCTATGTTTAAAACTTCACAATTTAAAAACATTTCATCATTATTAACTTTCTTATATACAATTGTAACGTCTGCACCAGACCTTTCATGTTCCTTTGCTATTTCTTCTAAATTAATATTGCAAATCATCCTTGATCTTGAAAGAACAACCTTTTCCTTCTTGCTTCTAAAAAAGTATTCCATGTTATATTTAAAGGCATTGACATCCTCTTCCACTAGCCTTTTTAATGTATGATTAAATATAAAAAGACCGTCGATTTTTCTGTTTAAATCCCAAGGTTTTCCTGTCCCTATATGGTCAACTAAGGACCTTGAGTTTCTTTCAACAAATATTCCTACATTGGTTATTCCACTATTTACCATGTTTGAAAGAACAAAGTCTATAACTCTGTATCTACCGAAGATTGGAATAGAAGCCAGTGGTCTATTTAATGTTAAACTTCTTATATTGCTCTCATCCTCATTAAGGAGTATAACCCCCATATAATCCCTTAGCATTATATCACCTCGTTACTCTTCAAAAATATTTTCCTTAACATCCCTTTTTTCCGGAACAAGAACTATTTCCTTGCCATTTCCAACTGTGACTCCTTCCCTAATCCTTGCTCCATTACCTACAACGCTTTTTATAACGGTTGCCCCATCTTCGATCCTTACATCCTGCAGGATAACAGAATCCCTAACAACGGCATTTTTACCTATATAAACTCCCCTTGAAATTATGGAGTTTTTAACTTCACCATAAATTGTGCAGCCATCAACTATCATAGAATTTTCTACAACTGCTTCAGGTCCTATATACTGTGGTGGTAGGGAATAATCAACGGCATAAATTTTATTTACTCCCTCATAAAGATCTAGCTGGCAGTCTTCCTTTAAAAGGTCCATATTGGCTTCCCAATAGCTCTCTACTGTTCCAACATCCTTCCAGTAGCCTTCAAATCTATAGGCATAGAGCTTTGCGCCTTCCTTTAACATCCTTGGGATCACGTTTTTGCCAAAATCGTTTGAAGAGGTTGGATCCTTTTGATCCTCCTTTAAAAAGTGCTTTAATCTATTCCAGTTAAAAACATATATTCCCATAGAGGCTAAATTGCTCTTTGGCTTTTTAGGTTTTTCTTCAAACTCATATATCCTTCCATCCTCGTGGGTATTCATAATGCCAAAACGGCTAGCCTCCTCAATTGGAACTTCAATTACTGCAATGGTGCAGTCTGCATTTTTCTCCTTATGATAGTCAAGCATTAAGTTATAGTCCATTTTATAAATATGGTCCCCTGAAAGGACAAGAACATATTCAGGGTTATAATAATCTATATAATTCATATTTTGATAAATCGCATCTGCCGTCCCCTTATACCAATTACCACCTGCCTCATGCTGATAGGGTGGAAGAATTCTAACTCCTCCAAACTTCCTGTCAAGATCCCAAGTCATTCCAATCCCAATATGGGCGTTTAATATAAGGGGCTGATACTGTGTTAATACCCCAACAGTATCTATGGATGAATTAGCACAGTTAGATAAAACAAAATCTATTATTCTATACTTCCCTCCAAAAGGCACTGCAGGCTTTGCATTGTTTTTAGTTAATGACTTTAATCTTGTTCCCTGGCCCCCCGCAAGGACCATAGCTATTATTTCCTTTTTACGCATTTTATTCACCCCTTCTTGTTTTTAAGACTATAAATGAATAGGGTGCTATTCTAATATTTATTGAATAGTCCCTTCCATGCCATGACTCCCTTAAAGATTTTATGCTGCCTTCGTTAATAAAATTACTTCCCGAATAAATATTTTTATCGCTATTGAAAACCTCTATATATTCATTTTCTTCAGGAACTCCTATTTTATAATCCTCATATTTTCCCCTTCCAAAATTGCATATAATAACTAAATAATCCTCCTTAGACCTTCTTATGAAGGATAAAATGCTTTGATTATTATTATTTGCATCGATCCATTCAAAACCTTCCCCTTTATGGTCAAGCTCCCAAAGGGCTTTATTTTCTA
The DNA here is from genome assembly GCF_030546345.1 of Caloramator sp. CAR-1. Taxonomy (NCBI): domain Bacteria; kingdom Bacillati; phylum Bacillota; class Clostridia; order Eubacteriales; family Clostridiaceae; genus Caloramator; species Caloramator sp. CAR-1. Next base: position 16,384 of record NZ_JAUONW010000024.1, on the reverse strand, counting down.
AATAAAATCTGTTAAGATCCCTTACATATCTTTTAAGGGAATCATGAATTGGGTATTTTAAGAGGAACCACTCTAATTCCTCATAAAATCTCCATTCTATAAACTGTGCGATTTCTCCCCCCATAAATAAAAGCTTTTTTCCGGGATGTGCCATCATGTAGCCATATAAAAGCCTAAGGTTTGCAAACTTTTCTTCATAGCTTCCTGACATTTTATCTATGAGGGATTTTTTCCCATGAACTACCTCATCGTGGGATAAGGGAAGAATGAAGTTTTCAGAATAAGCATACATCATTGAAAAAGTTAAAAGGTTATGGTTATATTTTCTTTCCTCATCATTCATCGTCATATATCTTAAGGTATCGTTCATCCATCCCATGTTCCATTTATAATTAAACCCAAGGCCTCCATCATAGGTGGGATATGTAACTAATGGCCATGCTGTTGACTCCTCCGCTATCATAAGTGGATTATCAACATTTAAGAAAATGGCTTTATTTAGTTTTTTCAAAAACTCAACCGCATCTAAATTTTCAATGCCTCCAAATTTATTTCTTATATTCAAATGCTCTTTACCAAAGTTTAAATAAAGCATTGCTGCAACCGCATCAACCCTAAGGCCATCCACGTGAAATTCCTTAAACCAATAAAGGGCATTGGAGATTAAAAAGCTCTGGACATGACCCTTTGAATAATCAAAATTAGCTGTTCCCCAGTCAAAATTATCTCCTATCATTGGGTCTTCATGTTCGTAAAGATGTGCCCCATCGAAATTATAAAGTCCGTGCTCGTCCCTGCAAAAATGTCCCGGTGCCCAGTCAAGAATTACTCCAATTCCCTCCCTGTGCATTTTATCTATAAAATATTTAAAATCCTCGGGAGTTCCGTATCTTGATGTTGGGGAGAAATATCCCGTAATTTGATAACCCCAGGAAGCATCTAAAGGATGTTCCATTATAGGTAAAAGCTCTACATGGGTATATCCCATTTCCTTGACATATTTAGAGAGCTCATCGGCAATTTCTCTGTAGTTTAAAAAATCTTCTCCCTTCTTTTTCCACGAACCTAAGTGAACCTCATAAATATTTAAGGGACTTTTAAAATAGTTTATGCTTTTTCTTTTTTCCATCCATTCGCCATCCTGCCACTTATAGTCTTTATCTTCATATACTATAGATGCAGTATTTGGCCTTAACTCAGAAAACCTTGCATATGGGTCAGCCTTTAAAACTTTAGTCCCATCGGCCTTTATTATTTCATACTTGTATAAATCTCCTTCTTTTATATTTTCATTAAAGAGCCACCAAAACCCAGAATCTAAAACCTTTATCATTTTATGATTATCCCCATTCCAACCGTTAAAATCTCCAACCACTCTAACTTCCCTTGCCTTTGGTGCATATGTTATAAAAACTGCACCTTTTTTGCCTTGATGCTCAACTATTCTACTTCCTAGAAACTCATATGCATTAAAATGTTCTCCCCTTAAATATTTATTTATATCAGAAGCATAAATCGTATGTCTTCTTTTCACCTTTATCCCCCCAAACCCTAAAGTTTTATTTATAATTATACAACATAATTCATAAATTACCAGAATTTTAACTAAATCTTAACTCAAATTCAATCTCGTCTTTAATTGGAATTTCATAGTTGCCTATAAGTGGTATCTGGGGCTTTATACATCTTGCCCTTTTGACGGCATCTTTATAAATAGCAACCATTTCAAACCCATTTTTTTGATAAAACTTCATGGCATCTATATTATCATTGGTGGTTATTAAAAAAATCCTTTGGCATTCTTTCTTTGCAATGCTAGTTAATTCCTTTAAAAGTTTGGAACCCACCCCAATATTTTTAACTAAGCTCTCTAATAGAACTATTTCACATTCAGCCTTTTCTATGCTGTATATTAAAAAACCCAATATTTCGCCTTCTGAAACTGCGATAAGCCATGGAAGTTCAATTATCCTGTGGACTTTTCCCTTTGAAAGGATTATATCAGAACCCCATTCCCTTTTAATGCCCTCCATTAATACTTTTTTTTCTTCAATATCTGCATATTTTATTATTATATCCTTCTTATCATAGTTAAAAATTTGCTCAACCAAGTTTTTAAATTCATCATACATTTTAAGTCCTTTAAGTTCCTCCAGAGCCTTTACTAAGCTTTCATAATACCATTTTTGATCCTCATATCCTGCATTAAACTTTTCCCAAACCTTTTTCCCAAGCCTTTTATAATCCCTATAGGTGCTTCTTATGTTGCTCAGTTTATCGGCACAAATTAGCATTTTAATATCCCTTGAAGCCCCTTTTACAAATTCTATTGTATGCTCCTTTCTTTCCCTCCAAGTTTTTATCTCTTCTTCTTGTGTTAATTTTTCCTTTGTTTTAACCTTTAAAGGCTCAGAAGCTGCAAGGATAAGATCTATTGTCCTTCTGCTGAAATTATTTTTTAACTTGTTTAAAAGCTCCTCCCTATTTCCTGTAGTATCTTCAAGCGTATCATGTAAAATAGCAGCATTTAAAAGCTCCTCATCTGCACCGTTTTCGTAAAGTATTATCGCAACCTCAATCGGATGAATTATATATGGAATGGAAGAGCCCTTCCTTAGCTGTTTCTTATGGACATCCCATGCAATTTTTAAAGCTAAAAAATTCATCTTAACACCTCGCCGCTGCCAATTTTTGTTTATTATTTATATTTTAATAAATAAAAAAATATTAGGCAACAAAAAATGCCGCCTAATATCCGAAGGTTTTTTTAACTTCTTTTAGCATTTTTCTTATCTGAAGATCATATGGACATCTTGTTTCACATATTCCACATTCTCTACAATCAGAAGCATGGGCTTTTAAATTATTATATCTTTCCTTTGCCCAATCCTTAAGGTCGTAATTAACATAATATCCCCTTAATATGAAGCTAAATGGAATATCAATCCCCTGTGGGCATGGTGCGCAGTAACCACATCTTCTGCAAAATTCCTTATCCATTTCTTTATAAATATTATCGCAAAGTTCTATTTCATCCTTAGTTATTTCCTCCTTGCTTGCAGATACATTCTCAATAACTTCTTGTATGCTTGCCATTCCAGGGATTGCTGTTGAAATAAAATCATCCTTTAAAATAAATTTTAAAGCAAGTTTCCCATCGGATAAAACCCCACCAGCCATTGGTTTCATTGCAATAATGCCAATATTTCTTTCCTTTGCTAGTTTAAAAGTTTCAATAGCTTGTCTTTCAACAACGTTATATGGATACATAATGGTTTCAACTAATGGATTTTCTATCATATGTTTTAACATATCAAGGCTATGGGAAGTTACCCCGATATGCCTTATTATCCCCTTTTCCTTTGCCTCTAATAATGCCTTTAGTGCTCCATTTTCACCAAAAGCTTCTTTATATGAAGCAATATCCTTTACATTATGAAGCTGATATAAATCAATATAATCCGTATTCAAATTCTTAAGGCTTATTTCTATATCCCTTTTCATATCTTCATAGCTTCTTGCCATTGATTTAGTAGCAATTATCCAATTTTTTCTTCTTCCCTTTAGGGCCTTTCCAATATATTCTTCACTGCAGGAGTAAGCCCTTGCTGTATCTATAAAATTTATCCCCGTCTCCTCTGCCTTATGAATAACCTTTGCTGCCTCTTCTTGAGTTAACTTTTGAATTGGAATTCCTCCAAACCCTATTTCTGAGACCTTAAGATGGGTTTTCCCTAAAACTCTATATTTCATGAACACTTTCCCCCCAAATTGCTTCATATTATATCCTTTCTTTGACTGTCTTATTTAATTTCTCTACAATATTATTATAGCACTTTATAAACTTTATTGTAAGCAAAAACACCAAAGGATTGACTTAATAAGATAAAGCTCATTTTTTGTAGAATTTTGCGATATTTAATTTGCAGGAAAAATTGCAAATGTGTTGAATAATTATATGTGGTTGAATTTTAAAACAGTAGGTGGTAATATGAAAAACTCCGAATGCGAATGTAGATGTTTAAATGAGGTTATTTACGAGATGTTCAAAAAAAGCCCAAATGCTGTAATTTTGTCTGATAAAAACGGAGATATTTTACTTAAAAATAACACCTTTAATACTTTATTTAAAGGCAATCCTTCAAATATATTTAAGGCTTTGAATATTAATTCAAAGCAAGTTATTTCAGAACTTAAAATAAAAGGAGAATATGTAATAGAAAAGATTAGTCTTTTACTTAATGATTGCACATATTATTTTAAAGCAAATTTTTATTTTATTTGCCTTAAAGAAAAAGAATATATCGCCCTTATATTAAACAATATAACAGAACCAATTCTAATGGCCAAAAAGATCGAAGATGATGAGGCAATGCTAAAAAAAATATTTAATGGAATAGAAGATATGATATTTATGACGGATTTAGAATGTAAAGTCACTTACTATTCCGCATCTGTTAGCAGAATACTCGGATATGATTCTAAAGAATTGATCGGGACAAATCTTCAATCTATAGTTCATCCAGAAGATCTAGATGAAGCAAAAAAGAAATTTTATTCTTATTTGAACGGGGAACCGATTATAGATAATGTAAATTATAGGCTTTTAAGTAAAAATGGAGAATATATTTGGGTTTCTTTTTCCCATATATCCTTCATAGAAGAAAAAGGCAAAAAAAATAGAACGATTATAATCTTAAGAGAAATTGCTGAAAGACTAAGACTTCAAATGGAATGGGAAAGACTTTCAAAGGAGCTTGAATATGAAAAGTTAAAAAGCGAATTTATATCAAAGGTATCCCACGAACTAAGAACTCCATTGAATGTCATATATGGTATAGTTCAGCTTCTTGAAATATTTAGAAAAAACGATGCTACCTTCATTGAAAACTATGATAAATTTTATCCTGTGTTAAAACAAAATATGTATAGGCTTTTAAGGCTGACAAATAATATAATAGATCTTACTAGTATTGATGCTGGATGTATGGGGCTTAATCTTGAAAATGTAAATATCGTTAGCCTAATTGAGGATATATGCACATCCGCAAATAATTATTTTAATGACAAAAATATAAAAATAATATATAACCCCCATTTTGAAGAAAAGTATATCGCCTGCGATGTTGAAAAGATTGAAAAGATAATTTTAAACATCTTATCAAATGCAATTAAATTTTCAAAGAAAGATAAAAAAATATTTGTAGAGGTTTCAGAGGAAGAGGATAATATATTAATAATAATAAAGGATAATGGAATTGGAATCCCAGATGAGCTACAAAAGGTTATCTTTGATAGGTTTAAGCAGGCGGATTTTAGCTTCACAAGGAAAAACGAAGGAAGTGGAATAGGTCTTTCTATAGCACAGGAATTTGTTAAAATGCATGGGGGAGAAATAACTTTAAACAGCAAAGAAGGTGAGGGTTCTGAGTTTATAGTAAGACTTCCTAAAAATTACATTCAAGATGAGGTAGCTGCCACTAAAATAGTTAACAAAAATCATCTAGAAACAGTTAATATCGAGTTTTCAGATATCCAGTAGGGAAACCCTACTGGATATATTTATGCACATTTTTTATGTGTTCCTCATAGGTCTTACTAAACACATGGCCATTTCCTGACAATACGTAGTAAAGGTATTGATGTTTTTCTGGATTTAAGGCAGCTTCTATGGATTTTATTCCTGGTGATGCTATAGGCCCTGGAGGAAGACCTATGATCTTATAAGTATTATATGGCGATTCAAATTTATAGTCTTTGTAATAGAGCCTGTTTATATGCTTTTCCCCTTTTGTTATCGCATATATAACCGTTGCATCAATCTGCAAAGGCATGTTCCTCTGCAATCTATTATAAATTACGCCGGATATCCTTCTTCTTTCTTCATCATTATAGCTTTCCTTTTCAATTAATGAAGCAATAGTTATAACTTCCCTTAAGGATAAGTTTAATTCCTTTTGCCTTTTTATAAATGGCTTGTATTTATTAATAAACCTTTCAAACATAATGTTTATTATTTCCTTTGAGGTTAAATTGTAAGGAATATAATAGGTATCCGGATACAAATAACCTTCAAGCTCATAATAGGCATTTTTATCTAATTGAATTAATCCTTCTTTATCAAAATCCGAAATCTTTGCATTTAACAAATCTTCCTTCTTTAATAATCCCTTTTCTTCTAATTTTTTTGCTATCTGATAAAGATTATACCCTTCTGGAATAGTAACTATAGCAAAGTCCGACTTTCCCGATGTTAGTTTTTTAAATAAAAAGTCTAAATCTTTATTGGTGGAAATTATATAGTTCCCAACCATTATGTTCCTATCAAATCCTTTTATTTTTGCATAATAAAGAAAAAAATTTTTTGATCTTATAACCTTTTTATTAAGTAAATATTCAGCTATTTTATTAATACTATCCCCCTGTTTAACTATAAAATAAACTTCTGATTTGTTGTAAAGCCTCATGTTGACTTTATAATAATATGTAAAACCCAAAAATAAAAATACAAACAAAAAAAATACACCAATAAATTTATAATGCCTTTTCATAACCTCACTCCTAAATAGTTCTCATATATATTATACAACAATATATGCATTATAAAATAAATTTTTTAAGCCCCGTGAAGGATTTCTTTGGATTCGCTTTATCGCTTGAGCTATCTGTCCCTTTTTAGTCCTTCCGGGGCTTTTTATAAGATTATTCCTTTAAAATTATTTTTGGCACATATCTAAAAAATATTTATGAAATTCAAGATTATCCGTAAGCTCTGGATGGAAGGCTGTAGCAAGCATATTCCTTTGCCTTGCTGCAACTATTTTACCTCCAACACTGCCTAAAATTGTAACATCATCTGATAATATTCTTGAAATATAAGGTGCTCTAATAAAAACCAAAGGAATTGGATTATTTGAAACTCCATTTATTATAGCATTTTCAATAAAGCTATTTATTTGGCTGCCAAAGGCATTTCTTTCCACCTCAATGTCCATAACTTCAAGATGTCTCCTTGTATCGTTTTTTATTTCCTTTGCAAGCAAAATCATACCTGCACAGGTCCCCCAAACTGGTAGGCCTTCTTTTATGAGCTTTTTAAGTTTATCTTTAATACCATTTTCTGAAATTATTTTCCCTATAGTCGTGCTCTCTCCACCTGGTAAAATAATGCCATCTATATCATCTAAATCCTCTTTCTTTTTAACCTCTATCGTTTGAACACCTAAAGCTTTAAGATGGTTTATATGTTCTATAACCCCACCTTGGATTGACAAAACCCCAATTTTCATAATTACCAACCTCTTTCTGAAAGGGAAGTTTCTATTTCCTTAACATCAAGTCCAAACATAGGCTCCCCTAAGTCTTCTGAAATTTCAGCTAAAACCTTTGGATCATTGTAATAAGTAGTTGCAAGAACTATTGCCCTTGCTCTTTTTTCAGGATTTTGGGATTTAAATATTCCAGAGCCTACAAAAACGCCTTCAGCACCAAGCTGCATCATTAATGCAGCATCGGCTGGTGTTGCAATTCCACCTGCAGCAAAATTAACAACGGGAAGCTTTCCCTCCCTCCAAACATATTCAACAAGGTGATAAGGTGCCTCAAGTTCCTTTGCGAAGGTCATAAGTTCTTCATAGGGTGCATTTTTTACTCTTCTTATATCCTCCATGATTTGTCTTAAGTGCCTTACTGCCTCTACTACATTTCCCGTTCCTGCTTCTCCCTTTGTTCTTATCATTGCTGCACCTTCGCCAATTCTTCTTAGTGCTTCACCTAAATTTCTTGCACCGCATACAAAGGGAACCTTAAAGGCCCATTTGTTTATATGATATTTATCATCAGCAGGAGTTAAAACTTCGCTTTCATCGATATAATCTATCTCTAAGGCCTCCAGAATTTGTGCCTCAACAAAATGTCCAATTCTACACTTTGCCATAACCGGAATTGAAACAGCCGATTTTATTTCCTTAATCAATTTAGGATCTGACATCCTTGCAACCCCGCCCTGCCTTCTAATATCAGCTGGAACCCTCTCAAGGGCCATTACAGCACATGCACCTGCTTTTTCAGCAATTTCTGCCTCTTTAGCATTCGTAACGTCCATTATTACGCCACCCTTTAGCATCCTCGCAAGATCAGCATTTAATTTAAACCTTTCCATAAATTCCCCTCCTTATATGTATCGATACAATTAGTTTTTAAATATTTCATAATTATTCTAGCATTGTTTTTAAATTAGTCAATATTGTTTTCATACATTGTTATTTGTCAAAAAATAAATAAATATTGTATTTGGGTCAAAAATTTTATATACTATTTAGGCATATTCTTTTCAAGGGGAGATATTATGTTTTACAAAGGAGCCCTCAGCAAGATAAATAAAGGAGGATTTTGGAACATGCTTGTGATTGATGGTGTTGTTGGTGCCGGTAAAACCACATTGATGAAAATATTAAAGGAAGAAGGCTTTGTTCCCTTTGAGGAACCTGTATATAATAACCCTATCCTGGAAAAGTTTTATTACGATAGGCATAGATATAGTTTTCCTTTGCAGATATTTTTTCTAAATAAAAGATTTAAACATATCAAGGAAGCCTCAAAGGTAGAAAACGCTGTAATGGACAGAAGTATATATGGCGACGTTATATTCGCTAAGATGCTGATGGAAAGCGGCGAGATGTCCCCTGAGGAATTTGAACTTTACATAGAGCTATTCGAAAACATGATAGAACATTGCCACCCTCCAAAGCTCATGGTTTACCTTGAAATTTCTGTAGATGAGGCAATAAGAAGGATTAACCTAAGGGGAAGATCTTATGAAAAGATAGTTGAAAGGGAATATTGGGAAAGATTAAATAGACATTACAAAGAATACTTCGATCAATATTCAATATCGCCAATTCTTAAAATAAACGTAGACAACCTTGATTTTGAAAATAATTTAGAAGACAGAAGAAAAGTTATAGAATTAATTAAAAACAGTTTATAAGTAGTAATATGAAGGCACTGAAGGTGCCTTCATCAGACTGTTGAAAAAGTTGTTTTTTGATAAGCCCTGTGAAGGATTTCCCTGGCATTCGCTCATTTCGCTAAGCAATTCTAAGCTTTTCTTTGTTTTCAAAAGTCCTACCCTCGTGAGCCGACATCCGTGTCGGCCACTCGGCTCTGCACGTCCGTGTGCAGAATTACGGACTTTTGAAAAGTCGAAAAGCAAGAATTGCTAAAGCTTATGAGAGATGCCTTTTTGAAATCCATTCACAGGGCTCTTGCAAAATTTCAACACCAAAGATGGTTTGTCTACAATCTGTAATATGAAGGCACTTTCAGTGCCTTCATATTTTTTATTTGATATTAAAAAATGTATAATTTAGAACATTATGTTAAAAATAATTACTAAATAAAATTTAATGGTGAAGGACTATGTTTGGATTTTTTAAAAAAGAAAAATCGCAAAAGTTAAGTTCAGATATATATGAAAATATGAAACTAATAAAAACCATTTTTTTAAATGATAAAACTATAATTTTTAGAACATATCATCAGGATAAAAATACTTTTATGTTAATTTATTCAGATGGGATGGTAAAGACTGATTATATAAATAATATTTTAGAAAGCATCATTAATGTAAATATAAAAGATAAAATTACAATTGATTTTCTTAAAAATCATCTACCATCAGCTAATATTCAAACATCTGAAGATTTTGATGAAGTTATCGGTTGTATTTTAACCGGATATGTTGTTATCTTAATAAATGATGACAACAGGGCGTTGCTTATAAAAGCAAAGGAAGGCAATACAAGAAATATTGAAGAGCCACCATCAGAAAGTATAATAAGAGGACCAAGGGAAGGGTTTACCGAATCATTATTAATCAATCTTTCCTTAATTAGAAGAAGAATTCCTCATAAAGATCTAAAATTTTTATTTAAATCGATAGGCAAATATACTAAAACACAAATTTGTATTGCTTATATAAACAGCATAGCATCAGAAAAAATAATAAACGAAGTAATAAATAGGTTAGATGACATAAATATAGACGGTATATTGGATTCAGGCTATATTGCAGAGCTTATTTGTGATAATCCCTTTTGCCCCTTTCAAACAATTGGGGCAACTGAAAGACCTGATGTTGCCTGTGCTAAGCTTTTGGAAGGAAGAGTAATCATCCTTGTTGATGGCTCTCCCTTTGTATTAACCATTCCTTACTTATTTATTGAATCCTTTCAGTCCTGCGAAGATTATTATGTTAACTTTATTTTTGCATCCTTTAATAGAATTCTTAGAATACTAGGTTTTATTCTCACAACTTTTATTCCATCTTTATATATTTCCCTTGTTAATTTTCATCAAGAACTTTTACCTACCCCTCTTGTTCTTAGTATTACTGCAGCAAGAAACGGTATCCCTTTTCCAACCGTCGTCGAAGCCTTTGGCATGATATTTTTATTTGAAATATTAAGGGAAGCAGGAACAAGGCTACCAAAACCCATCGGTCAAGCAGTTAGCATAGTAGGTGCATTAATAATAGGCGATGCTGCTGTTACTGCAAGATTTGTAAGCGCTCCCATGGTTATTATAACTGCCCTAACAGGCATAACTGAATTTCTAATTCCTCAGCTGACATGGGCAGTTATAATCTATAGATTTATTATACTTTTATTTTCATCCTTTTTTGGATTATATGGTATGTTTTTTGGAATATTAATTATGTTTATAAGACTCTTATCATTAAAAAGTTTTGGAGTTCCATATACTTTGCATACAATCTCCATTGATCTTCAAGACATAAAGGACACATCCATAAGAGGACCATGGTGGGCTATGAAATACAGGCCGATTATTTTAGGGGCTAAAAACGTAATAAGAAACAAAAGCCAAAAACCAAAGGAGAAGATTAATCTTGAATAAGATTAAAATATTTTTAATAATAATATTTTCTCTTTTTTTTACATCCTGCTGGAATTACAGAGAACTAGATCAAGTTTCAACAGCTGCAGGAGTAGCCTTTGACTATGATGAAAATAAAAACAAATACATTCTAACAGTAGAAATTGTAACAATAACCAATTATGGACAAGGGCAATCTTTGATCCTACCTGAGTATTTTTCTGAAGAAGGCGACACTATTTTTGATGCAGTTAGGAATTTAATCTCCAAAACAGGTAAAAAAATATTCTGGAGTCATGCAAAGGTTGTTTTCATAAATAAAAAATTAGCTAAGAGAGGTATCTTACCCATATTAGACTGGATTGAAAGGGATGCTGAAGTAAGACCAGATATGAAAATAGTTTTTGTAAATTCCAAAATGGCCAAGGATGTATTTACTACTACCAATAATCTTCAAAAAATTGTATCCTTCCATGTATATGATATATTGGAGTCCTCTAAAAATATTGCTAAATATCCAAATATCAATCTTTGGCAGGTTATAAATGAGATACAATCAGATTCTGCAGCTACTATTCTTCCCGTTGCCCATATAATAGAGGAAAAGGGAAGAAATATAGTAAAAATATCCGGCTGTGCTTTATTTAAAGATGCAAAACTTTTAGGGTTTTTAGATGACCATAATACTAAAAATTTGCTTTTTATAAAAAATCAAATAAAAGGAGGCATTATTCCTATTAAAAACGCCCTTTCAACTGGAACAGATATATCATTTGAAATATATAATTCCCAAGCCAAAATAACCCCCATCGTTGATGATAAAGTCAAATTTAAAATCGATATTTCAGTAGATGTATCCCTTGCCGAAAACTCTGGTGAATTTGATTTCATAAAGGAAGAAAACTTAATAAAATTAAAGGATTTTTCTGAAAAATACATAGCTCAAGATATCGAAAATACCCTTTCGATAATTCAAAGTTATAATGCCGACATAGTAAATTTCGGAAGGTTTCTTAAAATAAAATATCCTACTTATTGGAAGAAAAATAAAGATAACTGGAATAAAATATTTCAAACCGTTTCCTATTCAGTAAATGTAAAATTAAATATATTTGGAACTGCAACTACAAGCAAGATAATAAGGGTTGGTAAATAGTATGGCAAAGGTTATTTTAACAATAATAGGCTATATCCTTCTTTATATATTTGAATTTACTGACTTAAAGTTAGAAAGAAACATAAAAAAAATAATTGTTTTTTCTTTTTTTTACTTAATAGCTTTTACATTAAGCCTTTTAATCTCCCTAAACATTAAGATTCCAAGCCCTGCTATTGTCATTAAAAACTATTTCTTTAAATAGAGGTTGAGTCTATGAAGGAAACAATATCTGTAAGACAGGCAATATTTACAATGACAATGTTTATTATAGGAAGTTCTGTAATTATAACCAGCGGTGTAGATGCAAAGGGTGATCTTTGGATTGCAATCAGTATCGCATTGATTGCCGCACTTATTATAACTTGGTTTTATTCTAAAATTCTATCCATAAAACCAAACAATGATATTGTTGATATTTTAGAAATGATATTCGGCAAGTTTTTTGGAAGATTATTGTCATTTTTCCTTATATTTTTCTCATTTCATCTTGGAGCTCTTGTATTAAGAAATTTTGGGGAATTTATAAAAACCATTGGTCTTCCAGAAACCCCAAATTCCATTCTTATGTTGATATGTATCCTATTGGCTATTATTTCAGTAAAATCTGGAATCGAAACAATTGCAAGGGGCTGTGAACTTTTTCTATTAATTTTGTTGTTTCTATTATTATTAACTATTCCATTCTCTATACCTGAAATGGATATAAACAATTTAAGGCCAATGTTATATGAAGGAATCATGCCTGTGTTAAAGGGAGCCTTTGCAACTTTCTCCTTCCCCTTTGCAGAAACTATAGTTTTTTTATTTGTTCTACCTTCAATAAATAAAAAACAATACTATAAAGTTTATTATACCTCCTTAATTTTTGCTGGCAGTATTCTTATAATATTAGCGTTGAGAAATGTGCTTATTTTAGGTCCCGAAACATCAACAAGAAACTATTTTTCTTCTTATACTGCTGTTAGCAGAATAAATATAGCTAATTTTTTTCAAAGAATAGAAAGTATAGTAGCAATATCCTTTCTAATTTATACTTTTGCAAAAATAAGTATTTGTTTGTATGCCTCATCAAAGGGATTGTCAAAAATTTTAGGTTTCAACGACTATAGATTTTTAGTTACTCCAATAGGCCTTTTGATGTTAAATTTTGCAATAATAGTTTATGAGAATATAATGCAGATGGTAGAATGGGCAACTGAAATATGGCCATATTATTCCCTTCCCTTTGAGGTTTTTTTACCTTTATTTATTTACTTTTATTATGTAATTTTCAAAAGAAGGAAAATGAAAAAATGATTTTTGTTCGCATAAAAATATATTGAATTGCATAAATATTTATGTTAAAATTGCAACTAAATATTGTTATGGGGGTGAAAGGATGGCTATTGTCGTGCAAAAATACGGTGGAAGTTCCGTTGCTACTCCTGAAAAAATTAAAAATGTTGCAAAGTGGGTTATAAAAAAGAAACAGGAGGGAAATGATGTTGTTGTTGTAATTTCAGCAATGGGAGATACCACCGATGAACTTATAGACCTTGCAAAAAAGATAACTGAACATCCAGATAAAAGAGAACTCGACGCCCTATTAGCAACTGGTGAAATGGTTTCTAGCGCCCTACTTGCAATGGCTATAAAATCCTTAGGATATGACGCAATTTCAATGAACGCCTTTCAGATAGAACTTTTAACCGATGGAACATATGGAAAATCTCTAATTGAGGATATAAATGAAAGGGCTATTTTGGATAGATTAAAGGAAGGCAAAATAGTGGTTGTTGCTGGTTTTCAGGGAATTACTGAGGATGGTGATATCACAACCTTAGGTAGAGGTGGCTCCGATACAACAGCAGTTGCAATCGCTGCAAAGTTAAAGGGAGAATGTCAAATTTTCACCGATGTTGACGGCATCTACAGCGTCGATCCAAGGATTTATAGGAAAGCTAAAAAGATAGATGAAATAAGTTATGAAGAGATGCTTGAGCTATCTAGCCTTGGGGCTCAGGTTATGCATTCAAGATCTGTAGAGCTTGCTCAAAAGTTTAATATTCCTATTTATGTTGCTTTAAGCTGTAGCGATATAAAAGGAACTTATATAAGGGAGGTTGAAATAGTGGAACAAAAGCCTATAACTGGCATTGCAGTATCCGACAGTGATGTTGCTATTACTCTTCAAAACATCGAATACGATACAAATCTTTTATCAGATATATTCGAGGCTGTTGCTAGCAAAAAGATAAATGTGGATATGATAAGCCAAACAGCTCCAATACACAATAAGGTAAATCTTTCCTTTACCATTCCAAAGGATGATCTAAGGGATTGCTTAGATGTCATTAAACCTTATTATAAAAAGGATGAAATTATAATCGATGAGGACATAACAAAATTTTCAGTTGTAGGACTTGGAATGAAAACAACATCCGGCGTTGCATCAAGGATTTTTAAGCTATTTAAGCAAAATGATATAGAAGTTAAAATGATTACAACATCAGAAATAAGAATAACCTGTGCAATAAAACAGCAGGATAAAATGAAGGCAGTAGGTTTAGTTGCTAAAGAATTTAATTTATAAAAAGTCAAGTGCCAGGCACTTGACTTTTTGACATTTTGACATTTCTATAAATTTCCATCATATATCGTTTCGTATTAAATCCTCATACGTTTCCCTTTTTACGATTAATCTATGATTACCGTTGTTGACTAAAACAACTGCCGGTCTTGGAAGCCTATTGTAATTGCTAGCCATTGAATAGTTATAAGCCCCTGTGCTCAAAACTACTAATATATCTCCGCTTTCAACCTTAGGAAGACTAATATCCCTTATTAAAATATCACCAGATTCACAGCATTTGCCTGCAATTGTTACAACCTCTTCCTCAACCTCAGTTATTTTATTTGCCAAAAGAGCTAAATATTTTGCACCATAAAGGGGTGGCCTTGGATTATCTGCCATTCCTCCATCAACGCCTATATATTTTCTTACATCTTTAATCTCTTTAATTGCTCCTACAGTATATATAGTAAACCCTGCTTCACCGATGATCCATCTTCCTGGTTCTATATAAACAATAGGTCTTTTTAATCCTAATCTATTAAATTCCTTTATAACTGAAATATTTATTGCATCTGTAAAATAATTTATAAATTTTCTCGAGTCGTCCTCCGTATAGAATATTCCAAATCCACCACCTAAGTTTATTTCCTCTATCTCATAGTTTAGCTCATCCTTTATTCTTTTAATGAATTCAGCTAAAACAGTAACTGCTCTTACATATACATCCTTTTGATGAAGTTGCGAGCCTAAATGAAGGTGAAGGCCTTTTAGATTTAGTAAGGAGCTTTCTAAAACAGATTTTACTGCAAAAAAAGCTGAATCATCGAATAAAGGAAAGCCAAATTTTGAATCTACATGCCCCGTTTTTATAAATTCATGGGTATGACCATCTATACCAGGGTTTATCCTTATTTGAACATCTATTTTTTTGTTTTTTGACTTTACAATATAGTTTAAATTATCTATTTCATAAAAATTGTCAATCACTATCCTTCCAACCCCTAACTCAACAGCCATTTCTAACTCATTAAGGGATTTATTGTTTCCGTGAAATATAATCCTTTCCATAGGGAAGTTTGCTGCCCTTGCTGTATAAAGTTCACCCCCGGATACAACATCAAGACCTAGACCTTGTCTTTCTATTATTCTACACATCTCTTTGTTTAAAAAGGCCTTGCTGGCATACACCGCCCTTCCACCATATTTTTCTATGTGGCTTTCTCTTATTTCATTACATCTTCTTATTATTTCGGCTTCATCTATAACATAAAGGGGAGTTCCGTATATTTTTGCAAGCAGGACAGCATCTACCCCAGATATAGTTAATACCCCATTTTCATTTATTCCTAATGAATTGTAGCCAAACATATTATCCTCCTTTGTAATGTAATTTAGGTATAATTATACACTAAAATTGAAATTAATAAAGACTTTTTTAAAAAAAAATTAGGCTATCCTTTTAGATAGCCTCAGATTGTAGACAAACTCTCATTGGTGTTTAGACTTTGCAAGAGCCCCGTGAATGGATTTCAAAAAGGCATCTCTCATGAGCTCTAGCAATTCTTGCTTTTCGACTTTTCAAAAGTCCGTAATTCTGCACACGGACGTGCAGAGCCGAGTGGCCGACACGGATGTCGGCTCACGAGGGTAGGACTTTTGAAAACAAAGAAAAGCTTAGAATTGCTTAGCGAAATGAGCGAATGCCAGGGAAATCCTTCACGGGGCTTATCAAAATATAACTTTTTCAACAGTCTGTATGCTCCCCATTATAAAGG
>NZ_JAUONW010000023.1:0-35618 GCF_030546345.1 Caloramator sp. CAR-1 | reverse complement strand
TTATCAGCKAGATTAAGCAGTAGGCCATTAGGATGGAGTAAAGAGGGATTAAAGATAATGGCAAAGCTAAGGGTATTTAGCAGGAATGGAGGCAATTTAAGGGAAATAAGTATATACAAGGAAGATATTGAAACATTTAGATTAAATAAAAAGAAGATAAAAGAAACAATTAAAAGAATAAATAATTCTTCACGAGAAGGAATAAATAATATAACAATATTAAATATTGGAAAAGTAACGCCAATGTATAAGATATTAAAATCAATTAAATATGAAAATATAATTTAAAGTTTAAAAGTTTACGAAAGTCTTGATTTTAAACATTTTAGGGGGTTGTCTATAAAAATTAACCTACAATATCTTGACACTATCAATTTTTATACTTGTTAATTTTGTTTTCTATTTTTAAACCTTAATATAACATTTTCCTTACTGCTTTCTAAAAAAATATCCTGATATAAAATATGTGAATAGCAAAATTCTTCTATTTGATTTTCACTCAATTCCCTATCATAGTAATCATGGGTGTATACGTATACTGTTCGTCTATTTTCAATCTTCTTTCAAAATCATGGTTATTTCGAGCAAATTTTAATACGTAGTGTTGAAAATCAAACCATCTATCCTCATCAACGATAAATTTAACTTCGCTATCTACAGCAATCCTTGCATATTTACTTGCAAAGTCTTTGAAAAATATAAAAGTTAGATGAATATTCTCATATTTATAATATTCTCTAAAAATATCTGTTAAACAGCACATTATTCCATCTAAAAATCAATTCAAAAATGCCTGCATGCATTTATATAGCACTTTACATATGTTTCATCTAAGTATTTTTCGCTAATATTTATTGTTCTTTCAAGATATACAAGGTCCTCGTTATTATTTTTGGACATAAGAGCCTTCCCAAGACCATAGTTTGCTTTTATATGTTTTTCGTTTAAATATAATATCTCTCTATATATTGGTATTGCCTCCTCTGCTCCCTTAATCCTATGGGTATAATATGCATAGCGATATAGACCGTCAATATCTAAATTTTCCTTGCCATACATTTCAAGCTCCTTGAGCCTTATTTTGTATCTTTTAAAATTTGAGTATCTTTTTGACCACGTATTTCCTACTTCATCATACCAGTGCCTACTAAATATATAGCTTAGCTCATCTAAAAACTTATTAGATAAATAATGTGAGGCAGCATCATTTTCAACTATCGTTGGTTCCTTTACTTCTCCACCAATAACTTCAATACGATCCCTAAGACAAGGATGTGTATCTCCCATATTTGTTTTATATTCCATATTTTCATTTAAATACATACATAGTTTATTATAGTCAAGTCCCTTTTTTAAAAGAGCCTCAAGTCTTGTAAATACATCCTTCGGTGGCTTAAACTGAAATTTATTTCTTTTATATATTTCCTTCCAAAAATCCTCATTCAATGCAGTTAACTTTGATGATGTGTTAATCAACATACTAGTATACACATTAACGCCAACAAGCTGTGCAGCAAGCTTGTCCGCTTCGTGCTCAGCTAGTCTTCTGTAAACCGAAGAATATGCATCAAAAAACGGAATATATCTTTTAAAAAACCATTTGAATATAAAATTTCCCCAATGCTTCTTTTCCTCAAGTTGTAATAATATCCTTTCCCAAGTTTCCCTTACACGATATATAAGCACACCACTCCTACCATGTTTCGAAGATAGATGTGCTATTTCATGAGCTAGTGTTGCTCTAAATTCTTCAACTGATGATGCCCACATATAAGGAAGACCTACACATAAATAGTTTTTATAAAAACCAAATAACCCAAACTGTGGCACCGATACTATTGATGCGTTAAATTCATCTGTAATATAAATATAGTGAACCTTAGGTGATCTCAACTTCCTTGCGATTTTATCTACTTCATTAAATAGTTCTGGGCAATCCTCCCTGCTTAGTGGTATTCCCCCTGGAGGATAAATCCTTACCCAAAGCCCTTTAAATATATAGTAGGATAAACCAATAAATGCAATCGCTATCTTAAAAAGCCCATAGCTCCCTGACATTCCTCCCCTGAATATAATGCTAAATAAAAGTGCTGAAGCAGCAATAAGTATAAATAAAACACCAAAAATATACCCTTAGCCTAATAGTAAAAGCAAAAATGTTCTCCTTTTGCAAGCTTTAGGATTCTCCTTTGCCTTTTTTTCAACATCTCAATTAACTTATAGTATTTTTCCTTGTTCATTGAAATCCTCTATCCCTTCTACAATAATTTTTGTTCTATAATGCACAATCAAATTGCACAATTAAAAAATTTTTAAATGCTTAATTTTTGAAAAACAATTTGCGACTACTTGTGATACGGTTCACCGCTAATTATCCTATAAGCCCTATAGATTTGCTCAAGTAAAATCAAACGCATAAGCTGATGGGGGAAGGTCATTTTAGAAAAAGATAGCTTAAAATCTGCTCTATTTAGAACCGATTTAGATAATCCTATTGAGCCTCCTATTATAAAGGCAATGCTGCTTTTACCCTCTATAGCCCTTTGACTTAAAAATTGTGCAAATTCCTCGGATGATAGATGTTTCCCTTGAATATCAAGGGCAACAACGAACATATTCTCCTTTATATGTTTTAAAATATTTTGGCCTTCCTTATCCTTTATGTTTTCCTCTTCCCGTTGAGATAAATTCTCCGGTGCCTTTTCATCAGGAACTTCTATTATTTCAACCTTAGTATATTTTGAAAGCCTTTTTAAAAATTCATTAATGCCTTCTTTTAAATATTTTTCCTTAAGCTTACCAACAGAAATTATGGCTATGTTCATAATATCCTCCTTAAAAAGCTTTTGTTTATAATACAATTTTATTTACAACGAAAATTATTGTAAAGTAAAAAAGCTACCCCCACCTTAAGGGGTAGCCTACTTATATTTTATTCTCTGTTTAGAACTAAATTCACTATAACCCCAACTATTGCTGCAAAGCTAAGGCCTTGTATTTTTACCGTTTCTGTTACAGGAATACCTATATTTATTCCTGTATATGATGGTAACAGTCCTAGAATAAGAACTGTAGCCATAACTATTATATTCTTTACGTTAAATTTCACCTTGCTGTTTTTTATCGTCTGAACTCCTATTAGGGCTATCATCGAATATAACATAAAGCTAATTCCGCCCATTACCGGAACCGGAATGGACTTTAAAACTCCTCCAACCTTACCTATAAACCCTAAAATCATCGCAAAGACTGCCGTCATTCTAAGGATTGATGGGTCATAATTTTTTGTAATCGCTAAAACTCCTGTATTTTCACCATAGGTTGTATTTGCAGGTCCACCTATAAATCCTGCCGCCATGGTTGCCAAACCATCGCCTAAAAGCGTTCTATTAAGCCCTGGGTCCTTTATAAAATCCTGTCCTACAACCTGTCCGTTTGTTGTAATATCGCCTATGTGTTCCATAAACACCGCAAGAACAACCGGTGCTATAATCGCTATTGCTGCCAAGTCAAATTTAGGTAAAGTAAAGTGTGGGATTTCTATTAATTTTGCTGCCGATATGCTGGATGTATCAACTATTCCTAAGGCAGCTGATAGAATATATCCAAAGGCAACCCCTACTATTATTGACAGCTGTTTTAAAAGTCCCTTGCCAAACAATGTTACCATAACTGCAACTAAAAGCGTTGCGATTGAAACCAAATAATTCGTCTTTGCACTGTTATACGCTACGGGAACCAAGTTTAAACCTATTACCATTATCATAGGTCCTACAACCTGTGCAGGTAAAAATCTTTTTATCCTTTCAACCCCTATTCTTTGAACCACTAAGGATACTAAAACATAAATCAATCCTGCAACTACTATCCCGCCCTGTGCATATCTTAAGTCTCCAAAGGATTGTTTTACAGCAATTATGCCTGGGATAAAGGCAAAGGATGAACCTAAGAAAACCGGAACCTTTTTCTTTGTGCAAAGGTGGAATATCATGGTTCCAAGACCTGCTGAGAATATAGCTACCGATGGGTCAAGACCTGTTAAGATAGGAACCAAAACTGTGGCCCCAAACATCGCGATAAGATGCTGAACTGCCAAGATTATTCTTTTTAGTCTTTCAAATAAAGTAAGTTCCTGAGCTAACTGTCCTTTTAATACTATTTTTTCTTGCATTTTAAAACCTCCTTTTTCAGCCTCGCTGGACTGATTTAAAAGTTTTGGGCATAAAAAAACTTCCTACCATGGGAGGTAAGAAGTTGTGTCCAATATTATGCAAAACCTTTAACATCTTACCAGCCTCACGGGACTGATTTAAAGACCTCTTTTATTATCTTTTACATGATAACACATTATTTAATAAAAATCAATAGCTTTATCTAAAAACATCCACTGAAAGGTTATCGATGGAATCCAAAAGAACTTCAACTTCTCTTACCATACCTATTGGATTTTTTATCTTTAAAATTACCTTGCTTCCAATTTCCTTTAAATATAATTCCCTTTTAAGGTCTACAACTTTGTTAACCTCCACACCGTCTATAGAAAGGATGACATCCCCCTCTTTAATTCCTGCCTTAAAACCTGGACCATCCTCTATAACCTCATAAACGTATATTCCTCTGTCTATGTTATAATTATAATATCGTGCTGTTTCAACATCAAATACCTTAAGCCCTAACGTTGGTGGCTTAAATTCTCCCTTTTCCCTTAGAGATTTTAATATCGGCTTAATTATATTTATTGGAATAGCAAAGCCTATTCCCTCATATTCAGAAGCTTTAACGGAGTTTATACCTATAACCTCACCCCTAAGATTTATAAGGGGGCCTCCGCTGTTTCCCTTGTTTATTGCTGCATCCGTTTGGATTAAATCCTCCATAAACTTTCCCTTCTCAATCTCAATGGTTATATCCTTACCGCTTATGATGCCAGCCGTTACAGTCCTGTGATACCTTAAATTTAAAGGGTTCCCTATGGCAAGAACGCTATCCCCGATATTTATAAGGTTTGAATCCCCTAAGGTTACCTCGTTAAGATTGTCCGCTTCTATCTTTATTATAGCAAGGTCCAAGACCCTGTCCTCAAAAACAACATTGCCGGTAAATTCTCTACCATCCGTTAAGGTTATGATCATATTCTTATCAAGGACATGGCTGTTGGTGGCGATAAATCCGTCTTGGTCGATTATAAAGCCAGATGCAACTTGTCCTTTGCTGGATATCGAAACTACCGAAGGCAAAACCTTGTTTGCTGCATAGGAAAAGTCGGTAGTTTTTTCAATGATAATCCTGTTTTCAATTTTGTTTTCCTCTTTACCTTGTGTTGCAGCAGGAAAAAAGGTAACCATCAAAAATGCACCAATTACTGCACCTAAAAGTGAAACCACAAAATAAGAAAAAAGGGAAGGTCTTCTCTCCTCCATACAAACCACCTTTTAGATAGATTGAACCCTCCCAACCCTATCTCTATGGGCAATGTCGATTATTATATCTTCTCCATCCCTTACTCCATTCATCTCTAAAATTGAAATAACCGTTCTTAAGGCAAGCTCAGGGTAGTTGTTAGTTTGACTCAAATGCCCAAGCATGACCTTTTTTATCCTTTGGTTTAATATTTCTAAAATCGTTTTTGCTGCATCTTCGTTGGAAAGATGCCCCCTGTCGCTAAGTATTCTTCTTTTTAAATGATATGGATATGGACCTATCTTTAAAAGTTCAACATCATGGTTTGATTCTAAAAGTATAAAATCAGAATCCTTTATGTTTTCTTTAACCTCTTTGCTGGAGTGGCCTATATCCGTTGCTATGGATATTTTTTTGTTTTTATGGTAAAAGGAATATCCAACAGGGTCCACCGCATCATGGGGTATTTTAAAGGGTTTTATGAATATA
This sequence comes from Caloramator sp. CAR-1, assembly GCF_030546345.1. Lineage (NCBI taxonomy): Bacteria > Bacillati > Bacillota > Clostridia > Eubacteriales > Clostridiaceae > Caloramator > Caloramator sp. CAR-1. Next base: position 29,729 of record NZ_JAUONW010000023.1, on the reverse strand, counting down.
TCTCCAATCTCAAAACCATCATAGCCTTCAAATACCTTTATATTGTGAAGCTTTACCTCACCTATGGCCTTATAAATTGCATTCCATGTATTAGTATTAGCATAAATAGGAATATTAAACCTCCTTGATAAAATTCCTGCCGCCTTAATATGGTCATCGTGTTCATGGGTTATCAGTATACCTTTTATTTCCGTAGGATCTATTCCAATTTCCTTTAATCCCTCTTGAACTTTTTTCCCTGTAAGGCCTGCATCTACTAAAAGCTTAGTCTTTTCTGTTCCTACATAAAGACAATTGCCACTACTTCCGCTGTATATTGAACAAAACTCCATAGAATCTCCTCTTTCGAATAAAATATATCAAGCTATATTATAATTCTTTACGGATAAAATAACAATAAGTTAACTTATTGCAAAATTTCCAAAAAAACATCTACAATCTTAGGGTCAAATTGAGTGCCTGAACATCTTTTTATCTCCTCTATGGCCTCCTCGTGGGTTTTAACTATATTGTAAGGTCTTGAATTTGTCATGGCATCATATGCATCTACAACAGCAAGTATTCTACATTCTATTGGAATTTGTTCCCCTTTAAGGCCTAATGGGTAGCCTTTTCCATCCCATCTTTCATGATGTTTAAGTATAAGATCTGCTATTCCTGCAAGCTCTGGTGAGGAGACTGCAATTCTATATCCCTTTTCAGGGTGACTTTTTAGAATCTCCCATTCTTCATCCGTCAAAGGCTCCCTTTTGTTTAATATATCATCTGATATTGCAACCTTCCCAAGATCATGCATATCTGATAATAGCAAAAGATTATTTTTTTGAACCTCACCAAGCCCCATCTTTTCTGCCATTTTATGTGCCATTTTCTTTACCCTTTCAGTATGCCCTTTAGTTACATAATCCTTCTCTCCCAAGGCAGCCATCAGAACATTTAAAATCTGGTTTCTTGAACTTGTCTTATCCAAAAGCTTATTCTTATACATATTGTTATCAGCTTCCTTAAAGCCAACTTTAAAATCCCTATTATCATCTTTTACCGCCATCCCAAGGGCAACGCTTAAGGTTAAAATCCTTTCGCTAACATTTTCATTATGTTTCTCTATATTATGTTTTATGTTATTTAAAACTTCCTCAACTTCTTTTGCTTGTGTATTAGGCAGTAAAATCAAAAACTCATCTCCCCCTAATCTAAACACTACATCCTTATCCCTTTTTGATTCTAATAAAATCTTTGAAAAGGAAATTAAAAGTTTATCACCATATAAATGGCCTAAGGTATCGTTAACAAGTTTTAGACCATTAACATCTGCTATTATAATTCCAAGGGGCAAGTCGCTATGCTTTATATTTTTAACAAAACTATTAAAATATCTAAAATTATAAAGCCCAGTTAATGTATCATGGTAACTTAAATACTTAAGATCTTTTTCATATTTCTTCTGTGTTGTTATATCAGTATAAATCCCAAAGCCACCATAGATGCGTTCGTTTATCTTGATTAAAATGCTTCTAATTAAAACATTAACGGGTTTTTTCTCTTTATTAAACCTTACTGTTTCAACATGGCAAAATCCCTGTTGAAAAACCTTATTGGTTATATCCATAGCCTCTTCTATATATTTTTCATCTGTAATTAAATCATCTATATGTCTTCTTATACACTCTTCCTTTTTATATCCAAATATTTTCTCAAAGGATTTGTTTACATCTACGATAAGCCCTGATTTATCAAATTCAACTAAAGCATCAGGGGAGTTTTCAAAAAGAATTTTTCTTTTTAAAGTCTCCTCCTTGAGCCTTCTATAATCAGAATTCAGTCTGTAAATATAGGATATAAACAAGATTATTGTAAATAATACTATATGGTAAATTGCAGATTTTATTGAAAAAAGAAGTTTAAACATTGACTTAAATGTGTTTTGGACATACATGCCTGTTCCTATATATGCCTCTATCTCCGGGATGCCCTTTACATAGGAAAGCTTAAGTTGATGTTCGCTAGAACCTGGAGGTGCAGAATAATAAGAAACATAAGACCCTTCTGGACTTTCCTTTGCTGCCTTGACAAGTTCCCTTAGAACATAAGTCCCCTTTATATCTTTATAATTCCAAAAGTTTTTCCATTCCTTTTCCCTCTCAAAGGGTTGAACTATATATGTTCCATCGTAGCTGCTCATAAAAATATAATTTTTCGAATACTCATCATCATAGGTCATCCTTCTTACTAAATCAGCAATTCTTTCTATAGCCTCTTTCTTTGTTATCTTTCCCTGTATTTTTAATTGTAATATAGGTGAAATAGCATTATATACCATATCGATCTTTTGCTTTAGCTCATTCTTCCTTTGAATTTCAACCTGATAATAAAATTTATCAGTTAATATTTTTACATAATAGATTTGAAAAAGCATCAGCAAAAGTAGTAAAAAGGCAAAAGCCTTAAATACAAATGATCTATTTTTATGCATATTGCTTATCCCCCTCCTTTAAAATCATTATATGGTAAAATTCAAGCTATATCAACAATTGTTGACAAATTTCGTAGTAGATTAATGTTTTATAAATTTCTTTATATATCGTATAATATCATTAGAATATAAGTTTTCTTTATTATAAGGAGAGTGATATCATGTCGATTTACGATGAAGCCCTATCCTTTCATGAAAAAGTAAAAGGAAAGATAGAAGTGATATCAAGGGTGGAAGTTAATAATTCAAAGGATTTGTCCCTCGCCTATACACCTGGAGTTGCACAGCCCTGTCTTGAGATACAAAAAGATCCAGATAAAGCCTACATATATACAAGAAAGTGGAATACTGTTGCTGTAATATCCGACGGAAGTGCTGTCTTAGGCCTTGGTGATATAGGTCCTTTAGCAAGCCTTCCAGTCATGGAGGGTAAATGCGTCCTTTTTAAAAAATTTGCAGATGTTGATGCATTTCCTATTGTTATAGATTCTAAAGATGTTGATGAGATAGTTGAAACAATCGTTAGAATATCAAAGGGATTTGGTGGAATAAATTTAGAGGATATATCTGCACCAAGATGTTTTGAAATAGAAAGAAAACTCAGGGAAAAACTTGACATTCCAGTGTTTCACGATGACCAGCATGGAACTGCTGTTGTAACCTTGGCTGCCCTTACTAATGCCCTTAAGATAGTAAATAAAAAACTAAATGAAATAAAAATCGTTGTAAACGGTGCCGGTGCCGCAGGATGTGCAATCACAAAACTTCTTTTGTCGGCAGGTGCTAAAAATATTATAGTTTGCGACAAAAAAGGAGTTTTAGATCCTAATGGTGATATTGATAATGCTAAAAGGGAACTTGCAATGCTTACAAATCCAAACGGTGAAAGGGGCCTTTTAAAGGATGTTATAAGGGGTGCCGATGTATTTATTGGAGTTTCTGCTCCTAATGTTTTAACTTCTGAAATGGTAAAAACAATGAACAAAGATTCAATAATTTTTGCCATGGCAAACCCAACCCCAGAGATTTTCCCTGATGAGGCAAAAAAAGCCGGTGCAAGAATTGTAGGGACAGGAAGGTCTGACTTTGATAATCAAATTAACAACGTCCTTGCCTTTCCTGGAATTTTTAGAGGTGCCCTAGATGCAAGGGCAAGGGAAATTAATGAAGATATGAAAATAGCAGCAGCCCTTGCTATTGCAAATTCCGTAGAAGAAGATAAATTAAATGAAAATTATATTATTCCAAAAGCCTTTGACCTTAAAGTACAAAAGGAAGTTGCAAAGGCTGTTTACGATGCTGCTATAAAAAGTAAGGCAATAAAATAAAGGTGGGAAAATCCCACCTTTATTCAAAATACTCTCTATTGTCGGTTATCCTAATTATGCTAGCACCTAGTTTTCTTAACTTTTCTTCTATTTTTTCGTAGCCTCTATCTATATGCCTTACATGTGTAACTGTTGTCGTTCCTTCCGCTGCAAGACCAGCTATAACAAGGGCTGCACCTGCCCTAAGGTCAGTTGCCATAACCTCAGCCCCTGAGAGCCTTTCAATTCCATCTATAATTGCTATTTTTCCTTCAACCTTTATATTCGCTCCCATCCTTTTTAGCTCATCAACATGTTTAAATCTTCCTTCCCAAATGCTCTCTGTAACAATGCTTCTTCCTTCTGATACTGAAAGTAAAGTTGTAAAGGGCTGCTGAATATCCGTTGGGAATCCTGGATAAGGAAGAGTCTTTATATTCACTGCCTTAGGTCTTTTATCGCAGCTAACCCTTATAGAGTCCTCATACTCTTCAACATTAACTCCCATTTCTATAAGCTTTGCAGTCATAGATTCAAGATGTTTTGGGATAACGTTTTTAATTAGAACATCTCCTTTTGTGATGGCTGCTGCAACCATATATGTTCCTGCCTCTATTTGATCCGGTATTACAGAATAGTCGCATCCCCTTAGCTTATCTACCCCAACTATTTTTATAACATCAGTTCCAGCACCCTTTATATTTGCTCCCATCGAGTTTAAAAAGTTTGCAACGTCAACAACATGGGGCTCCCTTGCAGCATTCTCAATTACAGTAATTCCTTCTGCCTTGCATGCTGCAAGCATTATATTTATCGTAGCACCAACTGAAACAACATCAAGATATATATTTGCACCCTTAAGCCCATTTGGTGCTTCAGCCTTGATATATCCATGTTCTATTGTAACCTTTGCTCCTAAGGCTTCAAATCCCTTTATATGCTGATCTATAGGCCTTACCCCTATTGAACATCCTCCTGGGAAGGCAACTTCTGCTTTTTTATACTTTCCAAGAAGTGCCCCTAAAAGGTAATAGGATGCCCTCATCGTCCTTACATTTTCACCATGGGCGCTATATGTTTTAATCGTATTTGGATTTATCTTAACATGCCCATCCCTTTCAGAAGTTAAAGATATTCCCATATCTATCATTATATTTTCAAGGCATTTAATATCCTGTATATCAGGGATATTATCTATATTACAAAGGCCATCATCCGCCAAAATAGAAGCAGGAAGTATAGCAACAGCAGCATTTTTGGCACCGCTTATATTCACTTCTCCAAATAGCCTTTTTCCACCTTCTATCTGTAGTTTATCCATCTCCACCCATCCTTTGCTTTTCTTTAAACTATAAATCCGTAACTTTTATTATATCATTTTCTTCTTCTTAATGTAACTACTTTTTTCTGGTAAATTATAAAGTTTATCGTTTTTTTAAATATTTACTATTGAAAGTATTTATAAAATAAAATATATTAAAAATAGGGGGTGAATCAATGGATTTTAAACAAATTGAAGCTTTTATCAACGTAGCTAAATTTAAAAGTTTTTCTAAAGCAGCCGAAGCAATATTCCTATCTCAGCCGACAATAAGTGCCCATATATCAAACCTTGAAAAGGAACTTAATACAACTTTGTTTGACAGAAGCAGCAAGGAAGTTAATTTAACTCCCGCAGGAAAAATATTTTTCGACTATGCCCTAAACCTTTTAAACATAAGAAACAACGCAATATATTCCATAAACGAATTTCAAAAAAATATTACAGGAAAATTAAATATTGCCTCCAGCACAACACCCTGTAGATTTTTATTACCATCTTTGGTTAAAAAATTCACAGAAAATTATCCCTCTGTAGATTTTGACGTTAAGGAGGACAGCACTAAAAACGTAATAGGACTTGTTTTAAATGGAGATGTTGAGCTTGGTATAGTTGGAGAGACCATATGCGATGAAAGGCTTGAGTATAAAAAAATAGCAGACGACAATCTTATACTGATAAGTTCTCCCGATGTTCCTTCAATAAATAGCATAGAAGATATGATAAAGGAAAAATTCATCTTAAGGGAGAGCGGTTCTGCCACAAGGAATGTTTTCGAAGAGTTTTTAAGCTCTAATGGGCTTTTAGAAAAAATAAAGGTTGCTATTGAAACGAGCAGTCTTGAAGCGGTATTACAATTTGTAAAGAATGGACTTGGGGTTTCGGTTGTTTCTGAACTTGCCTGTGAAGATTATATTAAGGCAGGTTATATAAAAAAGCATGATGTAAAAAATCTAGACTTAAAAAGGAATATTTATTTAGTCCTTCATCAAAAAAGAACTCTTTCACCTGCAGCAAGGGCCTTTAAGGAATTTATAAGTAACATTTAAAGGAATTTTGCATATAATATAATGCATAAATTTTTAGAGGGTTAATATGTTTTTTTTAAATAAAAAAATTGACCCCTATTTAAAAAACTTAATGAAGATCAATTTAAAAAGCAAAATTCCAGTTATCATATCCTTAAGGGAAGACTCTAAAAAAATAAAAAGTAAAATAACCTCATCAAACGGTAAAATAAAATGGGAATACGAAAACATAAGGGCTATATCCTGTGAGCTTTCCTCCCTTTCTATAGATTATATAACTGAATATCCCGAGGTTTCCTTTATATGTTATGACTATAAGGGTAATCTTTGCTTGAAAAATGCTGAAAAACTTATAGGTTTAAGTTATCCTAAACTTTTCAAATTAACAGGAAAGGGAATAGGAATAGGTATAGTAGACACTGGAGTATATCCTCATCCAGACCTTACAATCAAACGAAATGCAATAATTTTTTTTAAGGATTTAATAAACGGAATTGAAAAGCCCTATGACGATAATGGTCATGGAACATTTTTATCAGGATGTATTGCAGCCTCTAAATATACTTCAGACATTGAAGGAATAGCTCCTGATTCAAATATTGTTATGATAAAGGCCTTCGATGCCTCTGGAAAGGGATTTTTATCGGATGTAATTAAGGCTATTGATATCCTTATAACCTATTCAGAAAGTTTTAACATAAGGGTAATCAATCTTCCCTTTGAATTCGACATAAATGTAAATATAAATCCATTAGAAGAGATAATTAAAATAGCTCTTTCAAAGAATATTGCAGTGGTGGCGCCATCTGGAAACTCAGGGCCTCAAAGTTTTTCCATTCATTGCCCGGGAAATATCGATGAGGTAATAACCGTCGGCGGTGTCGAGTTCGGTGGAAATATGAAAAATATAAGGGTTTGTAGTTTCTCTGGAAGGGGACCTACTTTTAAAAAAACCGTAAAGCCAGATATTGTAATGCTGGCATCCAACGTTAAATCATTGGCTTCCGATATAACATATATCCCTGGCAGAACATCAAATTTGTTAAATGCGTATACTGTTAAATCCGGAACATCCATTGCTTCTGCTATAATTTCAGGTGCAATTGCAGTAATCCTGGAGAAAACGCCAAATTTAACTCCTAAGGATATAAAATCAATCTTAAGCCTATCTACGATAGGAATTGGCGAAAACAAGTTTTCACAAGGGAAAGGATTATTTGTTTTTGACAAGATATTAAAGTAAAAGATAGAGCCCTTTATCTTATATCAAAGATAAAGGGCTCTTGTTATCTTATATATTTTAAAGGATTTTTAGGAACACCGTTTTTTCTAACCTCAAAATGAAGGTGAGGTCCTGTTGAACGGCCTGTGCTTCCTACTGCTGCTATCTTTTGTCCTCTATCTACATATTCACCTATGCTAACATATATTTTACTTGCATGTCCGTATACTGTATGGTAGCCATCACCATGTTTTAAAATAACGCACTTTCCATAGCCACTTTTCCAACCTGCATAGATAACCTTTCCTGAGGCTGCAGCGTATATAGGTGTCCCTGTTGGGGCTGCAATATCAACCCCCTCGTGCATTCTTCCCCATCTATATCCAAATCTTGATGTTATCCTTCCTCTTGATGGCCTTATAAAGCCTCCAAAGGCCATGTAGGAGGAGCTTGTTTTCTTCCCACCAACAATTAAAATTTCGTCCTTAGGTTCTTTTAAAACTTTGGAAGATAAAACATCCTCTTGGATTACGTCATCGTTTAATATATAAACCTTCTTTTCAACATAGGCAAGACCATTTTGTCCTTCTTCCTTAACCTTTTCTATGCCTTGTTTTAAGCTTTTATCGATTATCTTCTTTGTATCATAGGGTATTTCTTCCTTGGCATTTATCATAGCTACAATTTCAACATTAACGTATGGCTTTTTCTTTATGAATTTAATCTTTTGTCCTATCTGGATCTTATCTATATTAAGATCAGGGTTTGCAAGTTTAATATCCTCGATAGAAATGTCGTTTTTCAAGGAAATGTCCCAAACGGTATCTCCCTGTTTTACTTCATACTCATAGGTTAGCATTTGCCCATCTGCAATTTTTTGAAGGATATCATCTGTATCCATTGTGTTTTTGTAGTAGTCAAAGGTTTCAACAGCCTCAATGTTTTCCTTTATAGTAGCTGAGATTATCTTCACATCTCCCTGAACCTTTGGATAATAGTATTTTTTAATTTTATCTAAGAGACTTTGATAATCCTCATAATATTTTACCTTTGCTATTTCCTCTCCGTTTATCTTGATGCTATAAACCTTTGCTTTAAGTCCTAGTTTTTCTCTTATATTATATTCCAATTCCTTTTCAGATAAAAAGTTTATCTTTAGAAAATTTACCCTTTCATAGGATATTGAGTTTAAAGGAGATTCACCATCTGTTTCCTTAATGGAATTTAAAACATTTTTATATGTCTCAATACCTTTAACCACACCAATCTTACTGCCGTTTATCTTTACTATGTAGGCAGATTCCTTGTCTATATTTATGTCAATGCAGCTTACTGCAACGAATATTCCAACTAAAAAGCCCAGGATAGAAAAAATGTCGATTTTTTTGTAAAATTTAAGGTTTTTGACTAATTTTGACAAAAAATCAACTTTACCTTCTCCTTGCACCTTCTTTCCCCCTTTCTCTTTAGCTCATATTTTTTAGTATACAATAATAAAAAAATTTTTGCAACCTAGTATATTTTATGCAACATTTTAACTATTTATTTCTATTTGTTTTAACCCCCTTAAACTGATATAATATATTAAAGCAATAAAAAGAGGTGTATCACCATGGCAAATATTAAAATAAATTCTCCATTGCTGGATTTTATTCCTGTTCCCTATGAATTTTTTGAAAAACATCTCAAGGATATAAACGGTGACTTTTTAAAGGTTTACCTTATGATATTAAAATTAGCCTATGATGGCCTTGAAATTCCAACATATAAATTAGCAAAGGATCTTAATATGCTCGAGGGCGATGTTATAAAGGCAATTGAATACCTTCAAGAAATAGGAATACTTTTTATTAACAACGACGGCTCCTTGTCCTTTACCCACTCAAGGAGAAACGACTTTTCCCAAAGCCTTCAAGAAATGCTTATAAATATAGAAAAAATAATTGCAAGGCCTTTGTCAACTAAGGAAATTTCTACGTTTATTGGATTTGTGGAGGATTTTAAATTTCCACCTGAGGTTGTTAATCTTTTGGTAGAATACTGTGCATCAAAGCAAAAAACCGACATAAGATACATAGAAAAGGTTGCTATTGCTTGGCATGAAAGCAATATTAAAACCATCGAAGATGCACAGGCACATTTAAATCGATTTGATGAAAGGTGGAATAGATTTAAAGAAATACTTAATTTTATGGGGATTAAAGATTTAGAAATATCAAAACCTCAAGAGGAACTTCTTGATAAATGGATTTATGATTATAAATTTTCCGATGAACTTATTAAGGAAGCCTGTAGAATATGCGTTAAAAGGATAAATGAAATCAATTTTAATTATGTTGATGCCATATTGAACGACTGGCACAAAAATAACATAGATTCGCTGGATAAAATAAAAAAATATGACAAAAAACAAAAAGTTGCAAATAAGCAAACACAAAATTATTTCAACAGTTATGGTGGTCAGAGAAAATACGATATAAAGGAACTTGAAAAAATGCTCCTTTCAAGGAGGGATAACGTTGAGAAGCAGGATAATAGCTGAAATTATGGAGGATTATGAAAAACTTCAAAATGAGGCAAAGGCAAGGCAAAAGGAAAGGATTGAAAAGGTTTATTCAAAAATCCCAAGAATTAAAGAAATAGATGAGGAAATAAAAAAGCTTGGGATTTCGATGGCAATGGCTGTTGTAGGCGGTGAACAAGCAGAGGAAATAATAGAAAACACAAAGGAAAAAATAACTAATTTAAAAATAGAAAAAGGGGAGCTTTTATCCTTTTATAAAATTCCCCTTGATTACATGGAAATCAAATATAAATGTGAAAAATGCAAAGACACTGGATTTATAGGTTCGGAAAAGTGCTCCTGCTTTAAGCAAAAGCTTATAGATAAGCTTTATCAGCAATCAAATTTAAAGGAGATACTAAAAAGGGAAAACTTCGATACCTTTGATATAAACCTTTATTCAAATGAAATTTATCCTGGAGAAGCTACATCACCAAGAAAAAATATGGAAAGGATTTTTACCGATTGTCTTAATTTTGTCCAAAACTTTGATAATATAGACAGGAGCCTCTTTTTCTATGGAGGTTCTGGTCTTGGTAAGACCTTTTTATCCCACTGTATAGCAAAAGACCTTTTGGATATGGGAAAGGTTGTTATATATCAGACAGCTCCAGATCTTATAAACATTATTAAAAATTCCAGATTCGACGAAAATTCCCAAAGGGAAGTCATTGAAGACATATTGGACTGCGATCTTTTAATAATAGACGATCTTGGAACTGAACCTAATAGCACAGGTTTATCCCAGTTGGAATTATTTAATATCTTGAACGCAAGGCTTTTAAAGAATAAAAAGATGATAATTTCCACAAATCTTCCCCTTGAAGACTTTGACTCCATATATGCCGAGAGGATAAAATCAAGGATATTCGGTTCCTTTGATGTTTATAAATTCTTTGGAGACGATATAAGAATTAAAAAATGGATAACTAAATCTTCCATATCATAAAAAGGGTAGGCTTTTGCTTACCTTTTTTGTAAAAATTAAAAGTCCTAGCATTGCTAGGACTTTTATGGAGCCGGCTATAGGACTTGAACCTACAACCTACTGATTACAAGTCAGTTGCTCTACCGATTGAGCTAAGCCGGCATATGGCGACCCAGAAGGGGCTCGAACCCTCGACCTCCGGCGTGACAGGCCGGCACTCTAACCAACTGAGCTACTGGGCCGTATGGTGGGCACCACAGGGCTCGAACCTGTGACCCTCTGCTTGTAAGGCAGATGCTCTCCCAGCTGAGCTAGGCGCCCAAATGGTGACCCCTAGGGGATTCGAACCCCTGTTACCACCGTGAAAGGGTGGTGTCTTAACCACTTGACCAAGGGGCCACACGACATTTTCTATTATACAATGACATAAAAAAAAAGTCAATAATTTGCTCTAAAAATTTTTTCAAAATTCTATGGAAAATCAAGGAATTAGACCTAAAGTCTAATTCCTTTTTTCATAATCTTCAAGTGCCTTTTTAACTGTCTTTGAAAGAACTAGTAAGGCTATAAGGTTTGGAATAACCATTATTCCATTGAAAAGGTCGGCAAGTTCCCATACTAAAGGAACTTCAAGGACTGTTCCTAATGCAATAAATATAATAACTAATATTCTATAGGGCATTAACCCTTTTTTGCCAAATAAGAATTTAACATTGGCCTCTCCAAAGAAATACCAACCTATTATTGTTGAAAAGGCAAAGAATAAAAGGGCAATTGCGATAAATACTCCTCCAAAGGATCCTAAACCTCTAATAAAAGCCTCTTGAGTTAACTTTATCCCTGTTGTTTTAGTTTCAATTGAGCCTGTAGTTAAAATTACAAGGGCAGTTAAAGTTAAAATAACAAATGTATCTATAAAAACACTTATAATACCCACAACCCCTTGTTCAACTGGATGATTTACCTTTGCAACAGCATGGGCATGGGGTGTTGAACCCATACCTGCTTCGTTGGAGAAAAGTCCCCTTGCAACACCATATCTTACGGCTTCTTTAACAGTTGCACCTATTATTCCTCCTGTTGCTGCCTTAGGATTAAAAGCTCCAAGGAATATCATCTTAAAAGCAGGAATAAGTGAGTCTATGTTTAAAACAATAACTATTATTCCTCCTATTATATAAAATAGTGCCATTATAGGAACAATCTTTTCTGTTACTGAGGCAATTCTTTTTATCCCGCCTATAAAAATAAAACCTGCTATAATTGCAAGAACTATTCCAACGTAAATAGGCTTTATTCCAAAGGAATTACTAAAGGCTGCTCCGATGGAATTTGACTGAACCATGTTGCCCATAAATCCTAGCGCTAAAATAATTGAAACCGAAAATAAATAAGCAAGAAAATTGCTTCCTAAACCTTTTTTAATATAATAGGCAGGTCCACCCGTAACCTCATCCTCTACCTTATCCTTAAAAGTTTGTGCAAGAACTGCTTCTGAAAAGAGGGTGCTCATTCCAAAAAAAGCACTCAGCCACATCCAAAAGATTGCACCTGGTCCACCTGATGCAATGGCTGTTGCTGCACCGGCAAGGTTACCTGTTCCAACCTGGGCAGCTATTGCCGTTGCAAGAGCTTGAAAGGATGTCATGCCCTCCTTTCCTGCCTTTTCTCCCTTTAATGTTATATTACCAAAAACCCTTTTCCACCCATCCTTAAATCTTCTTATTTGGACTCCCTTTAAAATAATGGTATAATAGATTCCCGTTCCACATAATAGAAAAATTAAAACATAACTCCAAAGAATGCTGTTGATATTTTTTACTAGATCTAACATAAAATCCCCCCATCTTTAGTTAAAAGTTTAACAATAATCATTATACCCTTTAAACATTGATATTACAAATAGTTGGATTCTTATTTATAGAAATTATCTTTAAATATTCTAAAAATATTAAATTTTTCTAACAATTTCGCACAAAAAGCACTTTATCAGAAATATTTTTCTGATAAAGTGCTTAATTTGCCGATAAATCCTCAAACTTACATAATGACATCTACGATATTAAATTCCTCATCCAAGATACAAAACTCCGCATCTTTCCCAGCTTCAATACTTCCCTTTTTATCGTAAATTCCCAATAGTCTTGCAGGATTAATTGTGGCTAATTTTACTGCTTCCCAAATCTCAAGGTTTGTGTTTTTGTAAAAATTCCTTATTCCCTCGTTCATCCTAAGAACGCTTCCTGCAATAGTTCCATCCCTTAGTGTTGCCTTGCCATTCTTTACTGTTACAGCCTGTCCTCCAAGCTCATATTCCCCGTCTCTTAAAAGGCAAGCCCTATTTGAATCAGTGACAAGAATTATTCTATCTTTTCCTTTAATTCTAATTAAGACTTCGTAAAGATAAGGATGGATGTGAATATTATCAGGTATTACTTCACAATAAACATCAGTTGTAAAGGCTGCACCTAAAACCGAAGGGTTTCTATGATGAAGCTGAGGCATTGCATTGAAGGTATGAGTTATACTTTTAGCACCATACTCTATTGCCTTTAAGGTTCCCTCAAAGCTTGCACCACTATGACCTATTGATATTACTATGCCTTCCTTAGAACATTTTTTAATAAATTCCTCTGCCCCTTCAAGCTCTGGTGCTAGAGTAACTATTTTAATAACATCCTTATAGGGTTCTATCAACTTAAAATCAGGATCTATTAAAAATCTTTCATCATGGGCACCCTTATATTTTTTACTTATAAAGGGTCCCTCTAGATGAACTCCTAGTAAGCCTTTACATCTTCCCTTTATCATAAATTCTTTAATTTTTCTAAGCGCTCTTTCAATCTTTTCAAATTCCAACGACATTGTAGTGGCAAGAAAGGATGTAACCCCTGTTTTTAAAAGTTCCTTCGATATTTCCTCTAATCCTTCCTCATCCATAAAATCATATCCTGAGCATCCATGGACATGGATATTTATAAACCCAGGTGAAACGAAGCTTCCTCCCACATCTATAAGCTCTACTGTTGATAGATTATATTCCTTTTCTGAAACTATATCTATTATTTTATCTTCAAAAAGTATAACCCTATCCTCTAAAATCCCATCTTCAAGGATTATTTTACCGTTTTTAATTCCCTTCATAAGTTCCTCCTAATTTCTTTTTTAAGTTTAAAATCATAGGTGGAGATACACTAAACTCATCCAATCCCATTTCAAATAAAGTTTCTGTCATACTTAAATCCGATGCCATCTCTCCACACATTCCAACCCATATTCCTTCTCTATGTGCATTATCAATAACAGTTTTAATCAATCTCAATATTGCAGGGTGTGATGGTTCATACAGATATGAAACATTTTGGTTCATTCTGTCAACTGCCAATGTATACTGAATAAGATCATTTGTTCCTATACTAAAAAAGTCAACTTCCTTTGCAAGCATATCAGATATTATTGCAGCTGAAGGAACCTCTATCATTATGCCAAGCTTATAATCATTAGAATATTTAATGCCTTGAGAAGATAATTCCTCTTCGACTTCCTTTAAGACCCCTTTAGCTTTCCTTAATTCCTTCAAACCTGAAATCATCGGAAACATAATTCTAAGATTTCCATAAATCGATGCTCTAAGAAGCGCTCTTAATTGCGCTTTAAATAAATCTATTCTATTAAGGCAAAGCCTTATTGCTCTCAATCCCAAAAATGGATTTTGTTCCTTTTCTAAATTTAAATAATTAATATGTTTATCCCCACCTATATCAAGAGTTCTTATTATAACTGGTTTCCCCTCCATCTTTTCTAAAACATGCTTATATGCCTCAAACTGCTCATCTTCTGTTGGTAGAGTCTCTTTGTCCATATATAAAAATTCCGTTCTAAAAAGTCCAATTCCATCTGCACCATATTTTACAGCTAAATCAACTTCCTCTATTTTTCCTATATTTGCTGCTATTTCTATTAACCTTCCATTTTTGTTTACTATAATATTTTTATACTTTAAAAGTTCACTTTTTTCCTCATTAATTTTCTGCTGTTTTTCTTTATACCTTTTTACAGTTTCATCATCAGGATTAATAATTACAATACCCTCATCACCATCAAGTATTAAAATGTCACCTTCTTTTACTACATCTGTTATATTCCCTAATCCTAAAACTGCTGGTATTTCAAGTGTTCTTGCTATAATTGCAGAATGAGATGTTTTTCCACCTAAATTAGTTGCAATTCCCAAAACTAATTCTTTATTCATTTGTGCTGTTTCAGATGGAGTAATATCATCAGCTACGATGATGCATTTTTTATGTATATTTATTATAGAGTTATTATTGCTTCCACTTAAAATATTTATTATTCTATTTCCAACATCCTTTATATCAGACGCTCTTTCCTTAAAGTATTCATTTTCCATATTAAGAAATATTTGAGAATATTCATAGCTTACTAATTTTACTGCATATTCAGCATTAATTTTATCGTTATAAATTCTATTTTTAATTGAATTAATAAATTCAACATCTTCTAAAATCATCAAATGTGCTTCAAAAACTTTAGCATTTTTTTCTCCTATTGTATTAACTGAAGCATCTTTTATTTTTTCTATTTCATCTTTAGCTATAGAAATTGCTCTATCTAGCCTATCAATCTCTTCATTAGCATTTTCTACTCTATATTTTTTAACTTCTATTTCTTTTTTTATAATATGTGCCCGTCCAATCGCTACTCCAGAAGAAGCAGCAATGCCTCTATCCATTCTCCCACCTCAATCCTTTAAATCTTCTAGTAGTTTCTGAAGTGAATTTATAGCCTCATTTTCATCTCCACCTTCAGCTTTTATTTTTATTTCATCTCCCATTGCTGCCCCCATTGCCATAACGCTCATGATACTTTTTGCATTATATTCTTTATTATTTTTGATTAAATAAATATTCGACTTAAACTTCATAGCCTCTTTTACAAGTATACTTGCCGGCCTTGCATGAAGCCCCGTTGGGTTATTTATTTTTATTGATATTTCTACCATAGCAATCCACCCCTAAATTTTTAAATTTTTTAAGCTTAAAAATTTCCTAAAATAATTTTACACTATGATAGGTATTTAGCTGCATTTCTATCGAGTATAAAAGTTACATCAGGATGTAATTGCAAAACTGATGCAGGATGGTTTGGCACTATTGGTCCATAAATCGCCTTATAAACAGCTTCTGCCTTTTCCTCTCCATTTGATAATAAAATTATCTTTCTAGAATGCATTATAGTTTTTATGCCCATGCTTATTGCAAATCTTGGAACCTCATCAATCCTATTAAAAAATCTAGAATTAGCCTTTATTGTTTCATCATCTAATTTTACAACATGCGTTGTTGCCTCAAATTTTAAATCTGGTTCATTAAATCCTATATGGCCGTTCTTGCCTATACCAAGTATTTGAAGATCAATGCCTCCCTTTTCCTCTATGAGCCTTTCATATCTTTTACATTCTTCTTCAAGATTGTCTGCCATTCCATTTGGAATAAAAATATTTTCCATTTTTATATTAACATGATTAAAAAAGTTTTCAAACATATAATAGTAATAACTATTTTTATCGTTCCTATCTAATCCTACATACTCATCAAGATTAAATGTAATAACCTCTGAAAAATCTAAATCCTCTTCTTTATGCATTCTTACAAGTTCCCTATACATAAGAATTGGTGTGCTTCCCGTTGCAAGTCCTAAAACAGTATTTGGTTTTAAAAGTATTTGACCAGCTACCATGAGTGCTGCCTTTTTGCTCAAGGCTTCATAGTTATCTTCGATTATTATTCTCATAAAACCCCTCCAAAGTGAGCTAATTAATATATCAAACCTATTGGATACTTGTCATAAATCGATTATTCATAGCAGACATACTCTAAAAAGGATTAGCCCTAAGGGCTAATCCTTTACATATAGTGTATTCTATCTTTATATTTTGTCAAAATCATCCTATTAAATTCATCTCCGCCATCTACATTAGCACTGTGAAATATCGGTGGAGTAATGCCCTTTTTAATGAGCTTATAAACAATCGAAATTATAATGGCATTTACTATTACTGCACCTACTGCTGTTGAAGTTGGAGCAACCTTCTGATTCATCCCTTCAATAAGTGTACTTGCATCCTCAAAATCACCACAGTTATCTATTA
The DNA here is from genome assembly GCF_030546345.1 of Caloramator sp. CAR-1. NCBI lineage: Bacteria > Bacillati > Bacillota > Clostridia > Eubacteriales > Clostridiaceae > Caloramator > Caloramator sp. CAR-1. Next base: position 12,715 of record NZ_JAUONW010000023.1, on the reverse strand, counting down.
CAACATCCCCAAGCTCATAGAGCATTTTCCCTGAAGAATGTCTTGAGGATAGTTTTTTTGAATATACTAAGTTAGTTATGACGATTATTTTTGCATCTATCTTTTTTGCTTCAAGAGCCATATCTATTGCAACATAATTTCTACCTGACACAGAGTGAATAATCAATACATCCCCTTCCTTAATAGGTGTCGAATTTATAATCTCTTTTCCAAAACCCTCGAGTCTTTCCATTTTTGATGTCAATGTCACAGGTCTTGTATTCAACATAAGCGTGGGATTAAAAATTGGATTTATAAGCGCAAGTCCACCTGCTCTATAAAATAACTCCTCAACTAGTATTCCTGCATGAGATGCTCCAAAGGCAAATATTTGGTTTCCCAATTCTATTGCATCTGCAATGATACTTGATGCAGTGTCGATATTATCTGCTTGAGTTTCAAAAACTTTATCCAGTATTTCCTTTATATGATTAAAGTACCACTCTACATATTTATTCATTGGTCAAGCCTCCTATTTTACATTCCAAATAACTTACTTATTCCTCTTGCTATAATAGTCCAGAGTGAAAAGTCATTTCCACCAAATATTAATATCCAGTCTGAAACTGTATTTCTTAGAAGTGGAACTGAAAATCCAACTAAGAATATCATAATAACTCCTGCAACAGCAGAACCTATTATGGCACCTCTCATACCACCAGTACCATTTCCTATAACAGCTGCAGTTCCTATTTCAAAGAAACAAGTTATTGTAAGCGGAAGAACAGCATACTGAAATAAACCTACCTTTCCTACTATTAAAAGAGTAACTACAGATGTAATCATAGATACAATAAAACCTATTAAAACAGCATTTGGAGCATATGGAAAGATTATCGGACAATCAAGAGCAGGTATTGCATTAGGAATAACTTTATCTGAAATACCTTTGAATGCTGGGATAATTTCTGCAAGCATCATTCTAACGCCTGTAAGTAATATAGTAAGACCTGCACCGAAAAGAACCCCTTGCATGAGTGAGTATACTATAAGATTCTTGTCCGCACTATAAACCTTAGCAACCTGTTCGTCACCTAAAATAATTCCTATTATTATATAAACAATAAACATTACAAGAGATGAAGTTATTGTTATTTCTTTCAAAAAATCAAGCTGTTTTGGGAATTGTATATCTTCTGTCGATTTACTCTTATCACCAAATATTTTAGCAACGAAGCCTGAAACAAGTGAAAGGCCAACAGTTGGATGTCCAAGCGTAAAAGAATCATCGCCTATAACTTCCTTGACAAATGGTCTAATAAGAGCTGGAGTTATAATTATATAAAGTGCTGTGAAAATAGTTGCAAATATTACTATTCCTGAACCATTAAAACCTGCTTCAACAGCTGTTGCAACAAAAATAAACGGAAACCAGAAGAGCATATGACCTGTTAAAAATATATTTTTTAGTTTTGTAAATCTTGCAACTAAAAGGTTTATAAGAAAGGCAAGGACCATTGCAATACCTATTTGAGAACCATATAATGCAAGAAATTTGTCAGTCCCCATTGGCTTTATTTCAGCGGCACCTTGTATTTGATAAAGAACATTAAAAGCATTTGATAAAGGAAGAATTGAATTTACAAGAATACTTGTTCCTTGGGTTAATATAACAACACCTATTATTGTTTTAAATGTTCCTTTTATTATTTCCGAAAAAGATTTTTTCTGAATAAGGAGCCCTACTAATGCTATGATACCTAAGAATAAAGCAGGTTCTCTAAAAATTTGATTGATTATAAAGTTAATAAAAGTCATTTTGCCATCCCCCTCTTTAAATTTATTTTTTAATCACAAAGCTGCCTAAGTACCGGAAGTCCCTTTTCTTCAATTTCCTTTTTGTTTATAAAATTCGTGATTGCAATAATAGGCACCTTAACCTGTCTCCTAAGTGTGTCTGCAAGTTCATTTGAAGTAAATATAACATCACATGGAGTTCCTGCCGCTGTACCAATATCAGCTGTAAAAACATTAGCATCTAGCCCATTGTTCTTCACCACCTCTTCTATTTTCATTTTAAGTATCATTGATGAACCTACCCCAAATCCACAAACCGCCATTATATTAATTTTTTTCATAAATAAAACCTCCTTAAATTTTATTGTTTACTAGTTTATATACTTCCTCCTCATCCGAGGAATTTATTATTCTTTTAATTTTATCTTCATCTTCAAGAATCTGTGAAATAACTGATAACTGTTTTAAATGAGCTTCATTTTCAGTTGCTGAAAATGCAAACACTATATATACAGGATCGTTTTGCTTATTTCCAAATTCCACTGGTTTTTTAAGCGTAATCAGACTTATATCTGAACAAATCACACTTTTATCTGGTCTTGCATGTGCTATCGCAATATTAGGTGCAATAACTATATATGGTCCATACTCCTTAACTGAATTTATCATATTTTGTATATAATCTTCTGTTATGCTTCCCCTAGATAGAAGAATTTCTCCAGCTAATTTTATTGCATGCTCCCAATTATGAGCATCAACCTTAAGCTTTATATTGTTTTTTACTATTACGTCTTCCATGCATAATCCTCCTGTCCTATTAGTTGCTTAAATCTTTTATATCACTATAACTTAAAGCATTTTTAATTTTTAAAATATTATCATCTTTTTCTAATATACTTACAAGTTTTGTTAAAATATTTGATTTTTTGTCATTTGTAGCAAAGACCACTATTATTTCTACTCTTTCCTTATGACTATCTCCAAAATCAATCGGTTCTTTAAGTGTAATTAGACTTATCCCTTCTCCATAAACTGAATGCTCCGGTGAAGCATGTGCAAAGGCAATACCAGGGATAAAAACCATATAAGGTCCAAGACTATCAACAATCTTTATCATTGAAGATATATATTCCCTGCTGATAATCCCTTTATTTAAAAGAGGGTTAGCCGCCAATTTTATAGCCTCTCTCCAATCCTTACATTTAACCTTTAATTTTACAAAATCAGGATGTATTATTTCACCTAAGAACAACCTATTTTCCTTGTCCCTCTCATATCTTTTGATAAGATAATTACATTGTTTTTTATAGGTGTTTTTAAAGATAAGGTTTTTTATTCGTTCAATATCCCCTACATCAAGAAGAGGATTAACCTTAACAATATCATAACCCTCGACTTTCAAATCAATAGTTGATATTATAAAATCAACTTCATTTTCTTTTAAAGTGTTTCCAAGCCAATCGATAGTTATGGGCCCAATTATTTTCAGCTCAGGTATCATTATTTTAAGCCTTGTGCTGAGTATACCTGTAGTAGCAATTCCACCTCCACAAACCACAACAGCCTTAGGCATAAAACCATTTTGAGAGTTCCTTTCAAAGGCTGCACCTATATGCATCGCTATGTAAGCTATTTCATCTTCAGGAAATATACAATCAGTTAGTTTCTCATATTTTCCAATAAGCTTTTTTGTAATTTCATATATAAACGGAATTCTGTATTTAATCTGTTCTGTTAATGGATTTTCAATTATTAGATCATTTCTCAGCCTGTGAAGGGCTACTTTAAGATGAATCGCTAATCCTTTAATGAACTCGAAATCATTACTGAAATCTACACCAATATATTCTTCTGCATCTTGGATAATCTGCTTTGCTAATATCATAGCTTCATTATCATCTGATGAATTATCGTTTATAAGCATACAATTCATTATTTTTGCTCCCATAAACATTTTAGTTATATAACAAATATCACTTTCGTTTAAAAAATTAAGATTTTCCATATCTTCAATAATTTTTTTAAGTTCATTAAATTCTTTTTTATCCATATATCTGGCGATAACTTCTTCCCCATAATATATATGCTTATTTCTGCTAGCTCTATTCAATGTGTAGAGTATAAATATTACCAATTCCTCTCTTGAAAAATCACAATAGGATATACCCATTCTTTTTTCCATATTGGATATTATTATTTCAACTTTATATTCTTCAAATGAAAGTAATTTCTTTAGTAATTCCCCAGTCACGAATGATTTTTTTATTCCTTCATAATATAGGCTAGAAAAAGTATTTCTAATAACTTCCTCATCTCCTGATATACTTATACCGTGAAATGTTTTTTTATCGAGAAATATTCCATATTCCTTAAGTATTCTTTCAACCTCTGCAAGGTCTGCAACTATGGTATTTTTACTAACAAAAAGTTTATTTGCAAGCTTTTCTATAGTTAAATAATCTGAAATCATCAGGTAAACTATAATTAGAAATATTCTCTCCTCTTGTGAAAAAACTCTGTTATTAAAATCCAAAAGATTAGTAAGGATTTTTTCTTTTGCTTGATCTATATCCTTTATTTTTACCCCAAAATTTGGCTTTCTAATTAAATCAAGTCCTAAATCCTGTAAATACCGTTCTATAATATCAAGATCATACCTTATAGTTCTTTCACTTACTTGAAAGATTTCTGCCATATTCCTTATAGTTATAAAATTCTCTATAGAAGATAAATACTTTATAACATCCTTTTGTCTTCGTGTCAGTGTTATCATATACATCCCTCTTTTGCAGAAAGATTTAAATCTTTCCTCAATTTAATTATAAGCGTATAACTATATATTAATAATTCAAAATTTTTTCAACAAATGTGGCAAAATAATTTTTGTTTTAGGGTTATTTTTCTTTATTTTAAAATTAGTTTAAATGTTTTTTTATAAATACGATAATAATGTAAATAAAATGTTTATTTCTGATTTAATATTTAATAAATTCACAGTATATATCATTCAAAAGTCTACTATGAAATAATAGATTTTTGAATAAAGGAAACAGCATGATTGAAGCTGGGATTGAAGATAGTGATATGGTGATTATACAAAATTGTAACAGTGCACAAAATAGAGATATTGTAGCGGTATCCATAGGAGAAGAGGCAACCCTAAAAAGATTTATGCGACTTGGAGGTGATGTTCTTCTGGTTCCAGAAAAACCCAATTATGAAACAATCCATATAAAAGATGATCAAGCAAGAATAATAGGAGTTGCTATTGGAATATTGAAGAAAAAGGCCTGAAACCAGGCCTTTTAATATTTCCCTACAACTATAGTATTTTCCCTCTCTGGGCCTACGGAAACTATTGATATTCTAACTCCGGTATATTCTTCGATGAATTTTAGGTATTTCTTTGCATTTTCCGGAAGGTCTTCATAGGTTTTAGCCCTTTGGATTGATTCATCCCAACCGTCAAAATCCTCGTATATAGGTTTGCATTTTGCAAGATCCTCTAATGACGCCGGGAAGTTTTCAATCACCCTTCCTTCAAACTCATAGCCTGTGCAAACCTTTATTTTTTCAAGACCAGCAAGGGTATCTATCTTTGTTATTGCAAGGCTTGTAAGGCCTGATATCCTTGCTGCATACTTTAAAATAACAAGGTCAAGCCAGCCGCATCTTCTTGCCCTTCCTGTTGTCGTTCCATATTCAAATCCCTTTTCCCTTATATAATCTCCAATTTCATCAAAAAGCTCCGTTGGGAAGGGACCCTTTCCAACCCTTGTAGTGTAGGCCTTGCATACTCCAACAACTCTATCTATCATAGTAGGACCAATGCCAGAGCCTATACATACTCCTCCTGCAATTGGATGGGAGGAGGTTACATAGGGGTATGTTCCATAGTCTATGTCAAGAAGGGTTCCTTGAGCTCCTTCAAACAATACTTTCTTGCCTTCCTTAATATTATCATAAAGAACCACTGACGTATCGGTTATAAAATCCTTTAACTTTTCTGCATATTCTATGTAGGTATTATAAATTTCATCAAAATTCATTTCCTCATCTTCGTAAATTTCCCTTATTAGCCTATTTTTAACCTCTAAGTTTGTTTTTAGCCTTTCATAAAAAACCTCTTTATTTAATAGGTCGCATATCCTTATGCCCGTTCTTTCATGCTTATCAGTATAGCAGGGACCTATACCCTTTCCTGTAGTTCCTATATCCTTTGAACCTCTTTTCTTTTCTGAAAGGGCGTCGATTTTTTTATGGTAGGGCATTATAACATGGGCTCTATCGCTAATTAAAAGCTTTTTATTGTCAACCCTTATTCCTTCGTTTTTTAAATATTCAATCTCATCTAAAAGGGCCTTTGGATCTATAACGACACCATTTCCTATAATGCATAGCTTGTCATCGTAAAGTATCCCTGATGGAATAAGATGAAGCTTATATTTTTTATCATTGGCAATAACAGTATGTCCTGCATTATTTCCTCCCTGATATCTTACAACTACATCTGCACCCTCTGCTAAAAAGTCTGTAATCTTTCCCTTACCTTCATCTCCCCATTGGGCACCAATAACAACTAAACTCATTTTATCACCTCAAATTCTCTTTAGTATTTCCCTTGCGATAATAACTCCTGATACTGAAGCCTGTGCAAGCCCCCTTGTTATTCCTGCACCATCTCCTCCAGCAAATAAATTTTTAACTTGTGTTTCTAAGTTAGATGAAAGCTTAACCCTTAGAGAGTAAAATTTTACCTCTACTCCATATAATAGCGTATGTTTTGAATAAATACCAGGTGCAATTTTATCAAGGGCCTGAAGCATTTCTATAATATCCGTTAAGAATCTATATGGGAGAACCAAACTTAAATCCCCTGGAGTTGCATCCTTTAAGGTTGGTCTTACAAGTCCCCTTCTTAGCCTTTCCTCCGTCGTCCTTCTTCCCTCTAAAAGGTCCCCAAGCCTTTGAACTATTACTCCTTCTCCAAGCATATTTGCAAGGCTTGCAACATATTTTCCATATTCTATCGGTGAATTAAAGGGCTTTGTAAAATTCTTTGATACCAAAAGGGCAAAATTTGTGTTTTCGCTTTTTTTGTGGGCATAACTATGGCCATTTACCGTTTTTATGCCATCGTTGTTTTCCACAACAACTTCTCCGTAAGGATTCATACAAAAGGTTCTTACTCTATCATCGAAGGACTTTGTGTAGTATATAAGTTTAGATTCATAAACGGCATCGGTAATATCCTTAAAGACGATGGCAGGGCATTCAACCCTAACACCTATATCTACAGGATTTGTAGATGTTTCTAAATTTAATCTTTCAATTTCTTTAGAAAACCAGTCAGAGCCTTCCCTTCCTGGCGCAACAACTATAAACTTTCCTTCAACCACTTCACCGTTTTTTAGCTCTACTCCCTTTGCTATGCCATCCTCAACTATTATTCTTTTAACCTCTGTATTTGTCCTTACATCTATCCTTTCCCTTAAGTATTCCTCCATCTTTTTTAATATGTTAAAGCAGTTATCTGTCCCAAGATGCCTTATTTTAGCAGGGATAAACTTAAGATCTGCAGCTGCTGCCCTTTTCATAAGATCTAAAACCCTATCGTTAATCTCCCCATGAACTTCATCGGGGCCTCCAAATTCTAGGTAGATTCCGTCTATGTATTCTATAAGTTTTTTAAGTTCATCTATGTCAATATATTCATCAAGTATTCCTCCAAATTCCGTCGTCAAAGTAAGCTTACCATCGGAAAAGGCACCTGCACCACCCCAACCTGAAACTATAGCACAGGGTTTGCAGTGCTGACATTTAACTCCTTTTTCATTAATAGGGCATTTTCTTTTTATTATGCTTTTTCCCTTTTCAAATAAAGCGATTTTAAGATTTGAGTTGTTTCTTATAAGCTCTAGGGCTGTAAAGATTCCAGATGGTCCTCCGCCTACTATTATAACATCAAACATATTTGTTCCCCCTTTTTGTGTTTGCATTTATAATATACCAAAGTCTATCATATTAGTCAATTATAATGAAAATAATTAAAATTAAGTTCGATTAAATACGAATTATATTTAAAATATCAATAATGTTCATTCGAATAATTTTTATGTTTTAATTTACAATTTTTGTGGTATAATTGTATTATCAAAGCATAAGGAGGGTGCCATGAATATACCTAATGCTTTAACTACATTAAGATTTATCCTCATTCCTACATATTTATTTGTATACTTTTCTAAAATAAATAATTCTTTTCTTTTTGCCATGATTATATTTTTTATAGCCGGTGCCACAGATGTATTAGATGGTTATATTGCAAGAAAATATAACATGGTCACAAAGTGGGGAACTTTGCTTGATCCCCTCGCCGATAAGCTTATGCTCTTAACTGTATTATTCTCCTTATCCTATACAAATATAATCCCCCATTGGGTTTTTTATATTGTTCTTATAAAGGAAATTTCTATGATCATAGGGGGCTTTACCCTATTTAAAAAATACGAAACAGTAGTTGCCGCAAAATACTATGGCAAGGCGGCAACAGTTCTATTTTATGTTGCCATTGGTATTCTTATATTTAATAAACTGTTTGGGCTTTATTTCCTATACTGTGCAATATTCTTGGCTTTTTTTGCCCTTTACAATTACTTTATCCATTTCATTCAAATTAAAAGACAGGCAAAATACTAGTCGCCTGTCTTTATGTTTTCTATCATTTTACTTAAAACCAAACTTCCATTAAAATTCTCATCCATTATCTTAGATAAATTCATGTTATCCTGTGCAACCGCTGAAATGTTTTGAGCAATGTCCCCTAATGCCGCCGTAACCTGAGATATTATCTCTGTTATGTTAGAAATATTCCTCCTAACCTCTTTAAACCCCTCAACCGTTTGTTCCGCCCTGCTATATATATCCCTTAGTAGATTTTTAAAATCTTTTGCACTTTTTTCAAATTCATTTGAAACCCCTCTAAAAGAATCATAGTCCTTAATTATCTTATCTTCTAATAAAATTATCATTTGCCTTAGAGAATCAGATAAAGAGTTCTTAGAAGATAAAACATTTTTTATAGTTCCATTAACCAATGTAACCTCCCTTGAAGTTCTTTCCGCAAGCTTTCTGATCTCTTGAGCTACAACTGCAAATCCTCTTCCGCTCTCTCCTGCCCTTGCAGCCTCAATTGCAGCATTTAAAGCTAAAAGATTTATAGCTTCTGCTATTTCCAATATACTGTTGGCTACCAATGAAATTTCACTTATGGCGTCTAACTCTTCAATAGACTTTTCCAACCTTAATTTTCTCTCTTCATATATCATTTTGAATTCCTCAACATTTTTTTGTATCTTATGATTTATTTCCTTTGCTCTGTCCTCTATTTTATCTCCAATATCAAGGGATTTTCGAGTTAATAAAAATGTATCATCCGTCATAATGTCAACAGCCTCTGTATTTTTATTTATATCTCTTGCTGAAATTAAAATTTCCTCCATGCTTGCAGATATTTCTTCCGTCGATGCAGATGCCTCCTGAAGCCTTGAATTTATACTAGCAAATTTTTCATCAATAACCTTCATATTGTCAAATACTAACTGAATCTGCCTTTTCAATTCTTTAACTATATCTTTTATATTCATGATAACTTTATTTGTCCAATCGATTATTAATCCAAATTCATCCTTCCTTTGAGTTTTTAAGCTAATATCTAAATTCCCATTAGCAATATTCTCAAGGGACTCTCTAATAATGCCCACATCTTTATTTATTTTTCTTGAAAAGACTGTAATTACAAAAATTAAAAATAAAAGTATTAGCACTCCTAAAAATGAAAAAATCCTATTAAATTGCTCCTTTATTTCTATAAAATGATCAACATTTATATCCGCACCAGCAATACCCACAATCTCTCCATTAGAATTTCTAACCGGGCAAAATGCACTAATAAATGTTCCCCATTTATCTTTATATGCCTTGTCGGTAACCACAAATTCACCCCAAAGGGCCCTTTTGATATAATCATTCATTTCATAAGGTTCACCTATAGGCGAAGGGTCAAAGGATGCATCGTTTACAAAAAAGAGTTTTCCTCCTTTATAGGCCATGGTATAAAAATATTTTATATTACTCCCAGCAATGAAATGCATCATATCCCTTTGAATTTCCTTATATTCTTTACTTTCCATATCCTGTGTTTTTATTAGTTTTTCCAAGTAATCACCATTTATATGCTTTACACCCTCCATTAAAAAATCTCTAACTTCTTTTTTAAAGTGATTATAAATATTTTTAAAAATTAAATTGCTGCTTATAAATAAAGTTAATAGTAAGAAGATTAAGGTCGTTATACTAAATCCAAAAATCCTATCTCCTAATCTTTTCATAAAACTCCCCTCCTAGTTTATAATATTCAAAACAAGGAGGGGAGTTAATTATATCCATTTCAATTGTTCTTTTTCTTCCCGTTCAAAGGATAATTTATTATTATGGTTAGAATCAATTATCCTATAGGCTTCCTTTAAATCGCCAAAAAGCCATGCATCTATATCTCTTTCATCAATTATAAGAGGCATTCTGTCATGCAAATTTTTCATTTCTTTATTTGGTGATGTTGTAAGGATAGTAAATGCATTAATTATACTCTCCCCAACTTTAAAACTATTATATATGCCACCAAATAAAATAAATTTACTTTCCTTTTTTATTTTGTATTTTATTTTATCTTTGCCTTCCTTTTTCCATTCAAAAAAAGCATTAGCAACAGCAAGGCATCTTCTGTTTATAAAGGAGTCTTTAAAAAAAGGCTTTTTATCAACCGTTTCAGCCCTTGCGTTAAATACAGCTTTATTTTGCAGCGGAAACCCCCACTTGTAAATTAAAATTATTTTATCCACACCTTCTAAAATTTTGTCCACATTTTTTGTGATTATCGGTGCAGGATTTGTGGGAAAAACCTCACCCCTTGTGAAATCTTTAAAATCGATAAGTCTTGCACCAAAATAACTTGAAATCTCCAAAAGATCATCCTCAAGCCAATACCTTCCACACATTTTATCGCCCTCTTAAAAATTCCCATTTTGTTTCTACTGTAATAACTGAAATAAGTATTAAAGCACATCCTATAATAGTCCTCAATGTAAAGGTTTCACCTATAAAAATTACAGAAAATATGCTTCCAAAAACAGCCTCCATGCTAAGAAAAATAGCAGCTGATGTAGACTTTGTATACTTTTGAGCAACCGTCTGGAGTAAAAAGGCAATACAGGTGGATAAAATTGAAAGATATAATATTGAAAGATATCCGTTAAAGGATATATATCTAATGGAAGGTTCCGTAAAAATCGCTGTTAAAATAGAAAGGATAGCAGCAACTCCAAATTGAATAACTGTTAAATTTATAGGTTCTAACTTTTCGGCATAGTATCCCGTTGATACTATATGCCCTGCAAAGAATACAGCACAAATTAATGTCAAAAGGTCGCCAAAATTTATAGACATGCCTTTGTTATAAGTAAGGGCACCAATCCCAATAAAGCACAAAATTGCACCTATAAAGGAATAAAGATCCGGCCTTTTTTTGTAAAGGGCCCAATACAAAAATGGAACCATTACTACATTTGTTCCCGTTAAAAAGGCTTGTTTCCCTGGCGTTGTAAACTGAAGACCTATCGTCTGACTTGCGAAGCCTGAAAATAAAAACAAACCTATAACGATCCCACCTATAAGTTCTGATTTATTAATATTTTTAACTTTTTTAAAGAAAATAATAGCTAAAATAAAAAAAGCTATAGTAAATCTAAAGGCCATAAGATATAAGGGAGTGATTTCCGACAAAGCATTCTTAGTTGCAACGAATCCTCCCCCCCAAATCGCTGCAACAAGTAAGAGAGCTAGATTAGCCCAAATTGTAACTTTTTTATCCATACATGTCCCCCCAAAAATTTAGATAATTTAATTATATCCTGAATTTTGAAAATTTTCTATGTAGCATTGGATGTTAAAGACAAAAACATAGAAATAAGGTAAAAAGGATTTTCATCCTTTTTACCTTTTATTTCGATAAAGAAGATACGCACCAATCGCAATAAATATAACTGGTATAAAGTAAGTGCTTATATAGGATCTTATTAAATTATATATTTCATTCCCATAAAAGGCTTTATTTATAACCCCTAATACTCCTAATATAACTAAAGCCCATCCGGCTATTAATATCCACTTATCGTTTAAAAGGTTAGCCCATCTGCCATCTAACTGGAAACTTCCATTTCCAAATATATCGCTATCATAAACTATTTCGCCTCTATCCAATTTATTGGCTACATTAAAGGTATCGAAAAAGGTATAAAACCATAATGGTATTTTAATAATGGAAGCTAAAAAAGATAACCCAACAATCCTAAACACAGGTTCGATTAAAAGGTAAAGCAGCAAAAATTGAATCCCTCTTCTTATAAGTCCTAAATACATATATCCTACACCAGGTATTAAAGCCGCAAGAAAGGTAAGAAATGAATTTCTCCTCATAAACTACACCCCCATTAATTTGTTTAAATTTTGGATTAAAACGTTCACTCTAAAGATAAATAAAGACTGAAATGAAAATATCCTTTCATATAAACTCGTAAAATGTGAACTACCCCCACTTATAGAAGTGGTGGCTTCGTGGTCAAGGTAACTTCTGTTACCAGATTACCCACGCTCAAAGGGCTGTTCCTTCCCCATATATACCAATCACATGGCTAATTTTAGCAAATTCTTACTTGCATTTATATCTCTATCATGAACTGCACCACACTTTGGACATTTCCATTCTCTCAATGCTAAATTCTTTACATCAGGATTTTTATATCCACATTCACTACATGTTTGACTTGATGCATAATTTTGTGGTGCTATTATTATTTCTCTGCCATACCATCTTGCTTTATAT